>JANQFU010000003.1 GCA_028277665.1 Alphaproteobacteria bacterium
TTCGCGTTTAAACAACTCTATGACTGGATCCCGGCTTTCGCCGGGATGACGGTTGGTTTTGTCAGCTTTGTAACTTATTCTTATCCATAGTTCAGGTTAGGTATCCACGGCTAATGCTTCCCCTGTGCGATGAAGACGCCGTCCCAGTCGTCCGGGGGCGGGGAATTTTTGAACGTCGCGAGGCGGGCCGTCATCATCTCGTAATAGGGGCCGATCGCCCATGATGCGGCCGGGTGCGCCTGAAGCGCCGCGCAGAGGTCCCCTGCCCTGCCGAAATCGCGGGATCTCATGGCCGCGAGCATCCCGGCATGGCGGGCGGCGAACGCCTGGAAATCCTCTTCCGCGTGCAGAGCTTCATCACCGAGAATCGTATAGATCCTCACGGGTTGCGTCTTTCCTTTAACACGCAGGAGATCAAGCTCCAGCGTTGCAAAATCCTCTATATGCGCACGGGTCTCTTCCCCGATCAGGATTTGCACGCCGTATTGTCTGGTCTGCGATTCCAGACGCGAGGCGAGGTTAACCGCGTCCCCGAGGGCCGAGTAGGCGAAACGCTGGCGCGAGCCCATATTCCCGACCGAACACGGACCGGTATTGATCCCGATTCCGGCGGCCAGACGCATATCGGGCGCAAAACCTTCTTTTGCCAGCCTGTCGTTGATCGGAGCGAGCGCGCCGTTCATTTCGAGTGCGGCACGGCAGGCGTTGCGGGCGTGGTCCGGATCGTCGAGCGGCGCGCCCCAGAACGCCATCATCGCGTCCCCCATATATTTGTCGATCGTTCCGCGCCGGGTCATGACGATATCCGACATCGGCGTCAGAAAGTCATTCATCAGGCGGATCAAATCTTCCGGTGTCAGGCGCTCCGAAATGCCGGTAAAGCCCCTGATATCCGTGAACATGACACTCAAATCACGGACCTCACCGCCGAGCTTCAGACGCTCCGGATTCGCCGTCAACTCCTGCATGACGCCGGGAGAGATATACAGGCCGAAGGCTGTGCGGATCCGGCGGCGGTCGGCTTCGCTGCGCAGATAACTGAAGATCGAGGAAGTCATAAAAATCAGAACGACCGAGAAGATCGGAAATGAGGGATCGATCAAAAGGCCTGCCTGCTCGAATGCCGCCCATGACGTCGCAACCAGCGCCCCGGAGACCAGCACAAGAAACAGCGCAAAGGTCAGCGTTCCGACAAACGGCGCGAGCAGGACGATCCCGAGGCCGACAAGCGCCGTCAGCAGCAGCTCCGCCCCCTCAACAAGAAGCGGGCGTTTTAAAATCTCGCCCCGCATGACCTGATCGATCGTGTTCACATGGATATCGACGCCCGGAATAAACAGATTGAGCGGCGTCGAGCGGATGTCTTTCAGACCTTCCGCGCTCGTGCCAATTACGACGATCTTGTCTTTAAACAGGCCGGGTTTAAAATCGCCGGCGAGGACTTTCCACGCGGGAATATAGCGCTCCTGCGCGAAAGGCGCGTAATAACCGTATAGCATCCCGTCCGCGTCGACCGGAATTTCATATCCTCCGGCGCGGATCAGATATGGCGGTTCAAAGGGCCCCATTTCCGCCGCGCGGCGCTTTCGGATCTGGATGACTCCTCCGGGATCTTCCGCGACCCTCAAGGCTTCGAGCGCAAGAGACGGGTAAATCTGGCGGTCGCCGTTTTCCGCTTCGTACCCGAACAGGAGCGGTACGCCCCGGATGATCCCGTCCAGAGACGGCGAGACGCCGAACAGCCCGTTGCCGGCGGCCGCCTCGGCGATTACCGGGATATTCGTCGTCACCTCACGAAAGACAGGCAGCGTTTTCGTCAGATCTTTTGCGTTTTGCGCGACGAGCATCGCCCGCGCCCGAAAAGGCGGACGGCGGGTCACGCCGTCCTGCGCGCTCCAGATGAAGCCCGTGACGACGTTCCCCGCTTCGCGGATCGCCTGAGCGAAAATGCGGTCATGGTCCGGTCCCGTTTTTCCGGCCAGACGCGAAGGCGACGTCCGGTCCGGTTCGGCAAAGACCATATCGAACGTGACCGCGCGCGCCCCTGCCGCCTCCAGCCTCTCCACGAGATCGGCGAGGATATCGCGCGGCCAGGGCCACTGCCCCAGTTCCGGGCGCGCCATCGAGGTCTCGTCGAGATCGACGACGAAGACATCCTGCCCTGCCTCTCGCGGCTCCAGACGGTTATAGGCATCGAAGACCATGTAACGGACGGCACGGACCCAGCCCGGATCCGCAAGCCGGACGCCGACGATCCCGGCAACAAGCGCGAGAAGAACAATAAAATGGACAAACCGGCCGGTCAGAAAGGGCATCGTTTTCTCCTGTGGCTCTTCATCCCTTTCCTACCGCTCCCGCAGTGCGTTTGCGCGGGCGCGGAGGAAGGGTTTGGCGAGATATTCAAGAACCGTCCTCTTTCCGGTCACGATATCGACGCCCGCAAGCATTCCCGGTGTGATCGGGAGTTTGTGCGTCTCCGTCCCCAGCCAGTTTTTGTCTGTCGTGACTTCGATTTCGAAAAAGATATTCCCGTCCCTGTCCTGTACGGAGTTCGCGCCGATCCGCGTCACTTCTCCATCCAGCAAGCCGTATATCTGCGGATCGTAGGCCGAGATCCGGACCTTGGCCTTTTGCCCCGGATGCAGGAAGGCGATATCGTTCGGGCTGACCTTTGCGTTGATCCGGAGATCGTCTTCGAGGGGTACGATCTCGATCAGGCGCATGGCCGGTTCAACAACCCCGCCGATCGTGTTCAGCGCGACCCGGTTTACGACCCCGTCCACGGGGGCGCGCAATTCCGTCCGGTCGACCCGGTCCGAGGCCGCGCGGACTTTTTCTTTCAGGGCCGCGCGCTCGGTTTCGACGCCGCTTAATTCCGCGAGAACCTGAGAGCGGACTTTATCCTTTTGGTCTTCCAGTTGGCGGCGGATTGCCCGTAGTTCCGCCTCCAGTCCCGGAAGTTTTTCCCGGTTTGCCGCAATCTGACCGGTTACGTCCGCAAGTTCCCGGCGCAGGCGCAGGGCCTCCATCTCCGGGACGGCCCGCTGCTCAACGAGCCGCTGCGTTGCGTCCAGTTCTTCGCGCAAGAGATCCCGCGCGTTCGCAAAGCGTGAAATCTGTGCGTTTGTTTCCGCGCGTTCCGCTTCGACGCTGCGGATTTTATCGTTGAGAATCATCCGCGCGTTCTCAAGCTCTTTTTTGCGGGACGCATAGAGATCGGCTTCGCTGGACGCGATATCCGGATAGGCGGCTTTCAAATCGTCCGGAAGAGTAAACGCCGTGTCTTTTGCCTCGGCTTCGAGACGGGTTTTGCGGATATCCAGCGCGGCCAGTCTGGCCTGTGCGCCGCCTTCCTCTGAGGCAAACTGGACGTCCGAGATCCGCATCAGGACCTGCCCTTTTGTCACGCGGTCGCCTTCGCGGATCAGGCTTTCCCGCAAGATCCCGCCCTCCAGAGACTGGATAATCTGGATATCGCCCGCGGGGACGACCTGCCCCTGCCCGCGCACAAGCGCGTCGATCTCGCTCACCCCCGCCCAGATAAAAAAGGCCGCGACCAGCCCGAGGACCGAGAACAGAAGCGCGAGATCTGCGCGCGCGGCGTCCAGATGATGCGCTGCGCTTTGATCGTCCATAAATTCCGTATCATGATGAGGACGCGATTTTATCATGCCGTCATCCCTCCATCGGCCCGCAGAGCGGCGGCGTTCCGGGATAAAGCCTCAAGGACATCGGCCTTCTTGCCGTCGGCCAGTATCCGCCCCTCCCCGATCAGGATCAGGCGGTCGACGAGATCGAGGAGCGGCTGGCGGTGTGTGATCAGAATCAGGCTTCGGCCTTCGGTCCGCGCCTCGGTCTCGATATGGGCCCGGAAGGCATGTTCCGCCTGTACATCCATTGCGTTGGTCGGCTCGTCACAGACAAGCACACGCGGCGCGGTCAAAATGGCGCGCGCCAGTGCCACCGCCTGTTTCTGCCCGCCCGAGAGGCGGTCCCCGCGCTCACCCACCGGGGCGTCATATCCCATCGGGTGATGCCGGACGAACGTCTCCACCCCTGCGGCCTGCGCCGCGCGGAGGATCTCGGCTTCGCCGGCCTGCGGACAGCCGAGGGCGATGTTCTCCCGGATCGTGCCGGAAAACAGGACGACATCCTGCGCGATATAGCCGATCGTGCGGCGGCGGTCCGCCGGGTCGATTTGCCGGTCGTCCGTATCGTCAAGCCTGATCGCCCCGCGATCCGGGGTATACAGGCCGAGCATCAGGCGCGCGATTGTGCTTTTGCCCGATCCGCTGCGCCCCACGATCCCGACGCGCTCGCCCGGCTCGATTGTGAAGGAGATCTCTTCCAGCGCGGGGCGGCCGCCCTGCGGATATGTGAAGGAGATTTTTTCAAAGGCGATTTTGCCTTTCAGGTCGGGGCGGTGCAGAAAACGCGCGGTCTCATGCCGCTCGACGGGTTTGTGCATAAAACCGTCCAGAGCACGGTATGCGTTCACGGCCTGATGATAGCGGGTCATCAGGTTTGCAATCTGGCCGATCGGCGCAATCGCGCGGCCGCCCAGAATCACGCAAGCGATCAGACCGCCGGTCGTCAGAGCCGCATCCCGGACCATATACATCCCGATCAAGACCGTGATAATCGTTGCCGATTGCTGGCAGAACGCTGCGATATTGCCGCTCATCGCGGACCAGAAACGGGAGTCCTGCGCACAGCGCGCCTGCTGCGCCGTGGCCTCACCGTATCGGGCGCGCAAGCGGCCGTCCGCGCCGGCGGCCTTGACGGTTTCCAGTCCCGTGATCGTCTCAACGAGCATGCCGTGGCGTCGCTCGGACGCATGCGCCGCCTGCCCCACCGCCGCGCGTAGCGGAATCTGAAGGGCAAGACCGCTCAGGACGACAACAAGGATCAATCCTGCCAGCATCAGCGCGATCGGTCCGCCGACCAGCCAGATGATCGCCAGAAACATCAGTGTAAACGGCAAATCCACAATTGCCGTGACGCTCGCCGAAGTTAAAAAATCCCGCACGGAATCGAAGTCTTTCAGCATGCTTGCGAAGGAGCCGCTTGACGCCGGGCGGTCGGCCAGACGCATGTTCAGAAGATGATCGTAAATTCGTCTTGCGGCCAGAATATCGGTCTTTCGCGCCGCGATATCAATAAAGCGGCCGCGGAGCGTGCGGATCAGGAAATCAAAAACATAAACCGTCAAGGCCCCGATCCCGAGAACCCAGCCGGTTTCCAGCGCGTTGTTCGGGATTACGCGATCGTAGACGTTCATGATAAAAACCGGGCTCGTCAGCGCGAACAGATTGATCAGAGCCGCCGCGATCAGAACATTCCGGTACAGGCCGAGATTTTCCCGGATCAGAGCACCGAACCAGTGGCGCCGGCACCGGCGTGCGCCTTCTGTCGCGGGTTCGGTCTCCTGCGGGCGGATATAAATCGCCTGTCCTGTGATTTTTTCCTGAAGCTCCGTCAGCGGGACTTGCGTTTTCCGGCGCGCGGCCGGGTCGAATATTTCCGCCGTGCCGTTCCGCGCATCGCACCCGTAAAGCAGACAGGCTCCCCTGTCTTTCAAGAGAAGGACGACAGGCAAGACATCCGGTGAGATCCCCGCCGGTGTCCTGTATTTGCGCAGAGCCGTTTTCAGTCCCGCTTTGGCGGCCGCTTCACAGAACACGCCCGGCGTCATGATCCGGCCGTTATCCGGCAGGCCCGCACGTAAGGCTTGCGCCGATCGGGCATGCCCGAAATGCGCGCAGAGGGCTTCAAGACAAATCAGGAGGGGGTCGATTTGTCTTCCGCCCTTAGTGTTGTCCTGAGCTTGTGGTTGTCGCTGTGGCTGTTGCGGTTTTTCTGTCATCTGTCTGTGTGGCCGCGGGGCGGACGAGGAGTGCATCCTGAAGGGTGCCGATGGCGCCCAAAAGCGTGTACTCGGCGATCAGGGCGTTATATTCCGCGTCCAGCTTCTCGAGGTTGGCGGTGAAAGACTGGTTATCCGCCTGCATAAGCTGCAGAACGCCGATCCGCGCGGCTTCGAACTGTGCCTTGTAATTATCCAGAATGCCGCGCATCAACGTGACGCGCTCCCGGCTGTTTTCCCGTTTGGCGCGCGCCGACTCAAGATCCGCGTAGGCTGTGCGCACCTCGCGTTCAATCTGGCGCAGCGTATCCTGACGGCGGGCCAGAGCCGCCTCATGCTCGATCTTTTTACGGTCGATCCGGGCGAGCTGTGCGCCGCCGGTCGAGAAATTCCAGCTTACGCGGACAAGGGCCTTTCCGTCGATGACCTCGCCGCCGATTTCATCGCGCTGATCGCGCTTCAAATATGAAAGCTCCGCGTTCAGGTCCGGATAGAGCGTCCCTTTTTCCGCCGCGACGTCGTCCTCCAGCGCAGCGGCTGTGAGGTCCGAGACCTGCAAGAGCGGGTTTTCCTGCTGTGCCTGTGCCAAAGCCGCCTCGAGACTTTCAGGAATGCTCGCGGAAAGCGGCTGCGGAATTTCCAGCGCGCCGTCCGGCATGGTCCCGACAAGCTCCATATAGCGCGCGCTCGCCGCACGGACCCGGTTGCGGTAATCTTCGCGCGTGTTCTTCAGCATCAAAAGGATATTTTGCGCCTGATGAATTTCGCTTTCTTCCGAGGCCCCTTCCTTCACACGCGCGCGGATCTTCTCCAGGTAAGCCCCGGCGGCCTTTTCCTGTCCTTCGACCAGCGCAAGAGCATCATATGCGCGGCGAACATTCAGATAGGCCTGCGCCACGCGCGCGGCAAGATCCTCGCGCAAATCTGCAAGCCCGAAACCTTCGGCCTCCGTGCGGTCGCGGGCGGCTTTCACGCGGCTTGGCGTTTCAAAACCGTCATAGAGCATTTGCGTCATTGTGATCGCGCCCTCTCCGTATCCCGAGTACGCGGCGTCCCGCGTGACCGTAAGGCCGCGGGACGTGCTGTTGTCGCCATAGACCCGGCCGCCTGCGGCGCGGGCACTGATCTCCGGAAAGTAACGGGAATTTTGTTCGAGCATCGTTTTTTCGGCCGCATCGCGGCGGGCGATCGCGGCCCGCACGGAAGGATGGGTGTTCAGGGCCTGTTCCAGCGCCGCACGAAGCGTCTCGGCATGAGAGACTTTTGCGCCCGCGGCCATCGCCAATATCGATAACGAAGCCAGAAGGATCGTGCGAATCGGATGAAATCGGGACATGATGTGAAATAACCGGAATAAAAGGATTTTTTTGATCGACAAAAGTCTTCTATTTCATGACTCTAACCGAGAACCGTCCGTTGCGCAAGCCCGCGTAAAAACCGGTGTAAAACCGGCAAGCGGGGAAAAATCCGGAAAGGGGCTTCACAAGCGCGTCTGAATGGGGCATGAATCGAACGATCATTTTTATCATGGAACAGTAAGACAAACGAAAGAGGTTTGCCGTGGCCCTTATTTTCTCGGTACTGAAGGAAACCGCCAGGGACGAACGACGCGTCGCCGTCTCTCCGGAAACCGTCAAGAAATATGCCGCTCTCGGATGTGAGGTGCGCGTTGAAACCGGCGCGGGCAAAAACGCATCCCTGCCGGATCAGGTTTTCATCGACGCCGGCGCGAAAATCGCAAAAACCCCCGAAGAGACTCTCAAAGGCGCGCATGTCGTCCTGAGCGTTCAGGCCCCGGACCCGAAAAAGCTGGCGGGGACGGCCAAGGGAGCCATTGTCGCCGGGCTGTTCAATCCCTATCAGAACGCCGAAGCCCTTGACGCCTATGCAAAAGCAGGCCTCACGGCCTTTTCGATGGAGCTTGTTCCGCGGATCTCGCGCGCGCAGTCAATGGACGTCCTGTCGTCCCAATCAAACCTTGCCGGATACAAATCCGTCCTCGACGCCACGCAATTCTACGGCCGGGCCATGCCGATGATGATGACCGCCGCCGGCACGATCCCGCCCGCGAGAGTCTTCGTCATGGGCGCGGGCGTTGCCGGGCTTCAGGCCATCGCCACCGCAAAACGTCTGGGTGCCGTCGTCTCCGCAACCGATGTCCGCCCCGCCGCGAAAGAGCAGGTTGAATCGCTCGGCGCAAACTTCATTATGGTCGAAAGCGATGAGGTCAAAGAAGCTGAAACCGCAGGCGGTTACGCGAAAGAGATGTCGGACGACTTTAAGAAAAAACAGGCCGAGTTGATCGCCGAGACGATCAAGAAACAGGATATCGTCATCACCACCGCCCTGATCCCCGGACGCCCCGCCCCGCGCCTTGTGACCAAAGACATGATCAAAACAATGAAATCCGGCGCGGTTCTTGTTGATCTGGCTGTCGAAACCGGCGGAAACATCGAAGGCTCAAAAGCCGGTGAAGCCGTCTCGAAAGACGGCGTCACGATCGTCGGATACCGGAACGTCCCCTCCCGTCTGGCCGCGGACGCCTCGGCACTCTACGCCAAGAACCTGTACAACCTCTTCACGCTTCTGATCGACAAGGACGCCGGAGCCCTCGCCGTCAACTGGGACGACGAAATCGTACAGGGCATCGCGCTGACCCGTGACGGCAACGTCGTACACCCGCGCTTCAAGGGCGAGGACAAACCACAGCCAAAACCGGCGGCAAAAACCTCCGCGCCGAAAAAAGCCGCATCAAAAAAATCCGGTAAATCCGATAAAGGAGAGAAAGCATGACCCAGGAAAACGCCAACCTGCCCGAACAGGCAACCTCCCTTGCCAATATGCTGAAGGATCTCTCCGAACAGGCCGCAACGATGGCCGTTCAGGCGAGCGACCTTGTGGCCCGCGCATCGGAAGGCGGCGGCGAGCCGTTCTTTGTCACGGGTCTGACCGTTTTCGTACTGGCCTGTTTCGTCGGATATTATGTGGTCTGGCGCGTCACGCCTGCCCTGCACTCGCCGTTGATGGGGATCACGAACGCCATCTCGTCCGTGATTATCGTGGGCGCACTGATCGCCGTCGGACCGGAAACGTTCACCTTTTCGAAATTCCTCGGATTTCTGGCCGTCATTCTGGCCTCGGTCAACATCTTCGGCGGGTTCATCATCACACGCCGCATGCTGCACATGTTTAAGAAAAAGGGATGAACGAAGAATCGGCAAAAATCATCGCCAGACTCCGCGAACTCCGCCCCGTACTGGAACAGGAGATGGGGATCAAACGTCTGCGTGTCTTCGGCTCGGTTGCGCGGGGCGAGGCCGGACCGGACAGCGACGTGGATCTGATTGCAGACTTTGATCCATTGCCGGGATGGGGGTATTTCACAATGGATGAGGAAATTGGAACTCTTCTGAACGGACGAAAAGTGGACTTATGCACAGAGAACAGCATCGACAAGTACATCAAAAAGCGTGTGTTAAAGGAGGTTCAGGATGTCTATTGACCCCAAACTCCGATGGAAACTTCGCATTCTTCACATTAGAGACGCCATTGAATATATTATGGAATATACGAATGGGAAAGATTTTGAATCATTTACAAATGACAGGCTTACTTTTGACGCGACTGCACGAAACTTTCAGATTATCGGAGAAGCCGTCAAGAAGATCCCGGAAGAAATCACGGATAAATATCCCGATATTCCATGGAAAGATATGGCGAGATTCAGAGATAAAATCGTACATGACTATGATGGTGTAAATCACAGAGTGTTGTGGGATGTCATTCAAAACAAACTCCCTCAGCTTCTGGAAGACATAAAAAAAATGCCGGTTAAGGAAGAGGACTTCGAATAATGGAAAATTTTGCATCACTCATTTATCTCGTTGCCGCTGTGTGCTTCATTATGGCGCTGCGCGGCCTCTCGAGCCCGGAAAGCGCACGGAACGGCGTCGTTTTCGGCATGTCCGGGATGGCTCTGGCCGCCGTGACAACGCTTCTCCTGCCGTCGGTCAGTTCATGGTTCCTGATTCTGGTCGGCATAGCCATCGGCGGAAGCATCGGGACGGTCATCGCCCAAAAAATCGAAATGACCGCCCTGCCCCAGTTAATGGCCGCTTTTCACTCTCTGGTCGGTCTCGCCGCGGTCTTCGTTGCCGCCGCCGCGTTTTACAACCCGGAGGCCTATCACATCGGCACGGCAAACGACATCCGCTTTGCCTCGCTGATTGAAATGTCGCTCGGCGTCGCCATCGGGGCCGTCACATTCACAGGCTCGATCATCGCCTTCGGAAAACTGCAGGGCATGATCTCCGGCAAGCCGGTCACGTTCAACGGCCAGCACGCCCTGAACGCCTTCCTCGGCGTCCTGCTCCTGTTCTTTATCGTCATGCTTTGCACGACAGAGAGCGCCTTCTGGTTCTGGGCGATCGTCCTGCTCGGGTTTGCGCTCGGCATCCTGATGATCATCCCGATCGGCGGGGCCGACATGCCGGTCATCGTCTCGATGCTCAACTCCTATTCGGGATGGGCCGCGGCCGGAATCGGGTTCACGCTCCACAACAATCTGCTGATCGTGACCGGGGCCCTCGTCGGGGCATCGGGGGCGATCCTGTCCTACATCATGTGTAAAGGCATGAACCGCTCGTTCATCAGCGTTCTGCTCGGCGGGTTCGGCGGAGAACAATCCGCGGGGGCCGGCGGCGGAGATGCCGGAGACCGCGCCGCGAAAATCGGCTCGGCCGAAGATGCGGCCTTCATCATGAAAAACGCCTCAAAAGTCATCATCGTCCCCGGATACGGGATGGCCGTGGCGCAGGCACAACATGCCGTCCGTGAAATGGCCGACCTTTTGAAAAAAGAAGGCGTGGATGTGAAATACGCCATCCACCCGGTCGCGGGCCGGATGCCGGGACACATGAACGTCCTCCTTGCCGAAGCCAACGTTCCCTATGACGAGGTTTTCGAGCTGGAAGACATCAACCGCGACTTTGCACAAACCGACGTTGTCTACGTCATCGGCGCAAACGACATCACAAACCCGGCGGCGAAAAACGACAGCACCTCGCCGATCTACGGCATGCCGATCCTTGACGTCGAAAAAGCGAAAACGGTTCTGTTTGTCAAACGCTCGCTCGGCTCCGGCTACGCGGGAATCGACAACCCGCTCTTCTACGCCGAAAACACGATGATGCTCCTTGGCGACGCCAAGAAAATGACGGAAAACATCATCAAGGAAGTGGAATAAACAGTGAAAACAAACGGCCGGATTGAACTGCGCAGCGATACGCTGACCCAGCCCTGCGCCGCCATGCGGGCGGCGATGGCGGCGGCGGAGGTCGGAGACGACGGGTACGGCGAAGACCCGACCGTGAACCGCCTCGAAGCAACCGCCGCCGAACGGCTCGGCAAAGACGCCGCAATATTCGTCTCCAGCGGCACGATGAGCAATCTTCTCGCGCTCTTCGCGCATTGCCGGCGCGGCGAGGCCTATATCTGCGGACGCGAAGCGCATATCTACCGGGTTGAAGACGGCGGCCCGGTTATCGGGGGATTCGCGCCCTGTACGGTCGATTTTGAGCAAAACGGCACGATCTCGACGCAAACGCTTGATACCGCGTTAGAGACCTACTGGACGCCCGCGCCGCTCAAACTGCTATGCCTTGAAAATACCTTCGGCGGGCGCGTCTTGCCGATGGACTATCTGAAGGCGATCCGCCCGGTTGCGCAAAGCCGCGGTCTGGCCCTGCACGTCGACGGGGCACGAATTTTTAGTGCCGCCGTGGCGCTGAACGTCCCTGTCTCGGAGGTTGCGGCCCCCTTTGATACGATCTCGTTCTGCCTGTCCAAAAATCTCGGCGCGCCGGTCGGCTCCGTTCTGGCCGGGCCGAAAGACCTGATCGAAAGAGCGCGCCGCTGGCGCCTGACGATCGGCGGACAAACGCGCCAGGCCGGCATTCTCGCCGCCGCCGGGCTTTATGCACTGGACCACAATGTCGAACGCCTGCGCGACGATCACGCAAACGCCCAAAAACTGGCGAAAGGCCTGAACGCGATCCCGGGGCTCTCCATCGATCTCGAACAGGTCCACACAAATATGGTCTTCGTCGATATCCCGGAAAGCGACAGCCGCCCCCTTGGCGCGTTCCTGTCCGAACGCGGCATAAACGTCATGCCCGAGAAAACCTATATCCGCCTGGTCGTACATAAAGACGTCGACGAAAAAGACATCGACGCCGTCCTCCGCGCGTTTGAAGACTTTTACGCCGGATAGAGCAGGAATCCTTGCGAAGAAACCTGTCTTTCAATAATGTAAATACGGTTATATGAGGTCCTCCCAAATAAAAAGATCGCATGGATAAAATTCAGAGCCCCATCCCCGATGAACGAATTGTCTCGGCCATCTACCTGATCCGGGGAGAGAAAGTGATGATCGATTCGGATCTGGCGAAACTGTATGGCGTCTTGACCGGAAATCTGAACAAGGCTGTTAAGCGGAACATAAATCGTTTTCCGGAAGATTTTATGTTTCAGCTGACAATGGAAGAGTACGAGGCTTTGAAATTCCAGATTGGAATACCAAACGAAGGACGAGGCGGACGGAGAACGCCGCCTTATGCATTTACGGAGCAAGGTGTTGCCATGCTCTCAAGCGTTCTGAACAGCGAACGCGCCATTGAAATCAACGTAGCTGTTATACGAACTTTCGTCCGTCTGCGACAAATACTGGCAACGCACGAGGACGTCGTCCGAAAAATTGAAGAGCACGACCGCCAGATTGCAAACCTGTATCATCATGTTGAACGTCTTCTGCGCTTGCCGGAGCCGCAGAAAAATCCGGTCGGTTATATCTGGCCGAAAGACGATCAAAACCGGTAAGAAAAGGGCCCCGAACATGTCCACATCCGTGATGCTGATTGCCATGATCCTTCTCTATTTCACGATTTTGCTCGGGATTACATGGTTTTCCCAAAGAAGACAGGGAAAGGGTCACGATTACAGCGGCTATGTCATCGGAAACCGGAAGGTGGGAATTGCGGGAATCTGCACCTCAATTGCCGCCAATGCCCGGGACGGCACGGGCATGGCATTCTGGGTCGCTTTTGCCGCCATGTTCGGTTTCGGTGCCGTCTGGGTTCTGGCGGGATTTTTACTCGCATTTGGATTGATCGCGCTTCAGGCCCCGAAAATCCGCAAGGAGGCGGAAGAGCAAAACTACGTGACGCTCGACGACATGTTTCGTTACCGCGTCGGCCCGCGATTCGGGAAGGTTGGCGCCACGCTCATCGCCCTGACGGCGTTCCTGTACGCAGCGGGGAATCTGTACGTGGCAGGCGCTCTGGCATCCAACCTGTTCGGAATCGCAAATACGTATGGCGTTGTTGCCGCCGCGCTGTTCGTCGGCCTCTATCTTTGGGCAGGCGGTTACATGAACGTCATCCGCACAGACCTTTTTCAGGGCGCTCTGATTTTCGTATTCGCGAGCGCAATGCTGTTTGTCTACGACATCCCCGCTCCCGGAGAGATCGTCGCCCAGCTTGGCGCTTTTCCGGCAGACATGAAGCTCGGCTTTTTTCTGCTCGTCGGTCTGTTCGGCTATGCGGCGGCCGATCAGTGGCAACGCCTGTTCTCGGCAAAATCACCGGACGTCGCAAGACACAGCTTCCTTGTCGTCTTGCCTTTTTACGCGCTTATCACAAGCGGCGTCATCGTTTTCGGGATGGCCATGCATGCGCAATTCCCGGACGTCCCGCCGAATGAACTGTTTTTCGGTCTTTTCGCGCAAGAGACACTCTCGCCGATTGTCATCGTAATGCTCGGCCTGTTTACGCTGACGGCCGCCATGTCCACGATCGACACCCAGACCTTCCAGTTCTCGGCAACGATCATGCGGACCCTCGGCTACGATCACGAAAGCGACCGGACGAAATTCGTCGTAACATTGCGCACCGTCATGGCAGGCCTGCTCGTCGCCATGTCCCTGATCGCCATTTTAATCGGAGACGTCGTCTCCTATCTCGTGGATGTCGTGACGGTCTTCCTCGTGCTGGCGCCGATCCTGTTCTATGTCGTCATCTCAAAGCCGCGACAGGATAAATTTCGTGATACCGCCCTTGCCGTGATTGCCGGAAGCTGCGCGATTCTGCACGGAATCCTGTTTTTCACGGGCACGTTTAACGAAGGCATTCTCCTGAACCTGATCCCGGCGGGCCTGTCGGCCCTCCTGACCGCGGCACTGGCGGCAGGTCTGAGATTCCGCAAACGCACAGAATGAAAAGATTCAAGGTTGCATCTCCGCAACAATTGTGTCAGATTGAACACGCACCGCAAAATCAACCACGTTACGGATAGGAGGCCGGGATGAATATCAGAGTACATATCTCAGATTTCGTAGAATTTCCGACACTCGGACTCTATCCGGGCCACGGCTGTTGACCTGACAGCAGATAACGCCCGGGACGGAGACCAACCGCCGGGCGTGACTATCTTGCAACATTCAGACCCTTCCCGTTTCTGATCCGCATTCAAAAGTCATCTCCGGCGTTCATTGAGCTAGAGTGATTTTCGATAGGAAATAAACATATTCTTATCGAAAATTGTACCGAGCAAACGCGAGGCGTCCGTAAGGACGGAAGCATGCCCAAGGGCGCATGGGCGCTTGAGGGCTCGCATTTAAAATGTCCCATTTTGAATGCGAATAAATATAAAACAGACGGGACGGAGTAGACCTTATGTTGACGAATTTATTGAAACGCAAAAAGAAGCATAAACATAAACGTAAACAGACGCAGAAACGGCAAAGTTTTTCAATCGACTGGAAAAACGTCTACCTCTTCACGCGGGATCTCTGGCGGCCCCGATGGAAACGGTTCGCGCTCGCTTTTTTTCTTACGTTCATGGCCCTGCTCATGGACGCGCTTTTGCCCGTTTATATCGGAAGCATCATCGATTCCGTGACAAATGACGAGCAGGCACGCCTGATCGGAAATCTCGCGGTCTTTACGGGACTGTTGTTCGGCTTCACAATTTTCCGGGCGCTTTCTTTCTGGACATGGAACAGAGGAGCTGTCGAATGTCTGGCGGAAATCGTCACGCGCCTTCTGCGCAAAGTTCAGAGATTCTCGTCGGACTGGCACGTCAACAGCTTCGCAGGCGCGACGGTCCGGAAAATCACACGCGGCATGTGGTCCTTCGACCGCTTCGCCGACACGATTTTTATGGGCCTCTTCCCGACGGTGAGTATGACCTTTGTTATGACGGCGGTTCTGCTCGTCCAGATCCCGCCGGTCGGCCTGTTCACGCTCGTCATGGTTATCGCGTTCAGCACATACAGCATCATCACATCAAACGTGATCCTGGCACCGATGTTCCAGAGATCCGTCTTGCGGGACACGGAGATCGGCGCACGCCTTGCCGATGTCGTTACCGGAAACCCGACCGTCAAGGCGTTCGGAGCGGAAGAGCGCGAAGATAACGCTTTTGAACGGTTTGTCCTGCGATGGAAACTGCGTTCGCTTCCGGCCTGGCAAACAACGGAAACGCTGGTCACGATCGGCTCGGCCCTGCGAAACCTGATGCTGATGGGAATGATCGGGATCGCCGTTTATATGGTCCAAACCGGATCGGCCACTCCGGGAGACATCGCGATGGTCTTGACATCCTATTTCATGATCAGCGGATATCTCCGTGAAATCGGACGACAAATCCATGACATCCAAAGCAGCGCCAGCGAGATGGAGGATGCGATTGAATTCTGGTTCCGCGAAGACGAACTCCGCGACGCACCCAACGCCGTGCCGTTCGTCAGGAAATCGGCAAACGGCGCGCAAATCTCCTTCGACAAGGTCGGGTTCACCTATGACGGGCAGAACCGCTCGCTCTTCGAAGACCTGTCGCTTGAGATCGCACCGGGCGAAAAAATCGCGCTCGTCGGACATTCGGGCTCGGGAAAATCGACCTTCGTCAAGCTGCTCCAGCGGCTTTACGACATCAACCACGGAGAAATCCGCGTCGACGGGCAGAATATCGCCAGCCTGACTCAGACCTCTCTCCGGCGGGCGATGGCCCTCGTTCCGCAGGATCCGATCCTGTTCCACCGCTCTCTGGCGGAGAACATTGCGTATGGACGGCCGGATGCGCCGCGCTCGGCGATCATCGACGCGGCGAAGAAAGCCTACGCTCACGAGTTTATCTCGAACCTGCCGCTCGGCTACGATACGCTGGTCGGCGAGCGCGGGGTCAAACTCTCGGGCGGAGAACGGCAGCGCGTGGCCATCGCACGGGCCATCGTCGCCGACACGCCGATCCTGATCATGGATGAAGCGACCTCGAGCCTGGATTCGGTCTCGGAGCACTACATCCAGTTGGCCCTTGAGGCGTTAATGCGCGGACGCACCTCGATCACGGTCGCGCACCGCCTCTCGACGGTCAAGAACGCCGACCGGATTCTGGTCTTCAGCGGCGGAAAGATCATCGAGCAAGGCACGCATAACCAGCTCATCCGCCGCAAGACCTCGCATTACCGCGAGCTCTACGAGATGCAGGCTCTGGCTCTTGTTGAAACCTGAAGAAGAGATGAGGGAACATCGGGGACACAATGAATTTATTGTGTCCCCGATGCCTCTATATATTTGTTCCGGTAACGTCCGCAGGCGTCTTTGAGTTCCTGAAACAGCAGCTTCCCGGAAGCATCCCCCTCGCCCTTCATATCGCGGTGGATAATCAGGGAAACGGCATCATAATGCGCTTCAACCAGACGAAGCATGTCCTTGTTCATGCTGGAAGACTCCTCCAAAATTGCCAAAAAATTCGCGGCCACCCTGCTCAGCAGGCCATAGCCGAACATCCCGGCAGACGCCTTGATCTGCATGGCTGTTTTGGCAAGCTCGGCTTTGTTTTTTCCGTCCTCCACCGACAGGCTGTCCTGATAATGCTCCAAAAGATCTTTCAGAACCGGCTTGATATCGACCCGCGTATCCTCGATCTCTTTCTGAGCTCTCTCAACGGTCCGGGGATCGATTCTCGTGCCCCCGACTTTTCGCTTAAGATCATCCGACGGATCGATATAGCGCGCCGGTTTTTGCGCTTCCCCTGACATCTTTGCCCCATTTGGTTTTGTATATTATCAGGTATCCCCTGTAAAAACCCTCTTCCACACAAAAACCGTCATTCCCGCGAAGGCGGGAATCTTCCGAAAACAAGAAACTGAAAGATCCCCGCCTGCGCGGGGATGACAAGAAGGGAAATTTACATAGGCTCCTATCTTTTTATCATTCAATTAGTTAACATCATTTTATACAAAACAGCCTCAACAAGGCCAGCCCTTTCTGTTTATTCCTTATAAAAATTGTTGATTTTATCCGCCAACGCGAGGTCCCGGTCCGTCACATCGCCTTTGTCGTGCGAAACGAGGCGAATCATGACCTTGTTATAAGAGTTTGACCAGTCGGGATGGTGATCCATTTTTTCGGCGGCCAGAGCCACCCGGCTCATAAACCCCCATGCAGACGTGAAATCTTCAAAAAGAAATTCCCGCGTCAGCGCAATGTTCGTGTCGTCAATCTCCCATCCGGACGGAATATCCATATCCACACGGTTCGTCATTGTCTTGCCCTCCTTTTCGGCGTATCTTTCGGGAACTGCACTTCAAAAGAATCACTTGTGTCCCGGCCGCCATCGGTCAAGGGCTCGAGCCAATGGTATGCGTATGAATATGGACAGGCGTCAAATCATCATGAATTTCTCAACCCCCCCGTCACTGGAGGATCTGCAGGTTATTGCGGAAACAGCTCTTGAAAGCCTGCCTGAAGAATTGATGACGTTTTGCGAAGATCTCGCCATTGCCGTCGAGGAATTCGCGGATTCCGCAACAGAGGCAGAGCTTGACCTCGACGATCCGTACGACCTGCCGTGCCTGTACAAAAAAGGAGGGCAGATTGCCCCCGGCGTCACAAAAAAACAGGCGGACGAGGACGATGTCCTGATGATCTACCGCCGCCCTGTTCTTGATCTGTGGTGCGAGAGCTATGACGACCTGTCCCTGACCATCCGCTCCCTGATGATCGCCGAGATCGGGCAGGCCTTTGACTTCTCTGACGACGAGATTGAGGAAATGACCGACCGCCATTTTCAGGGATTGTTATAAGAGGAGGGATTTTCTTGTTTTTCATTTTTCATCCCATCCTTCAAACCGTCATCCCGGCGAAAGCCGGGATGACCCTACTTTTTATATTTCAAAACACTACAAACCACACAGCAAGGAGCCGCACATGACAATCAGCCCGCTGAAACAACAGGCCGGCACAGGAACAGCCGCAGAATTGACACAGGTCCCGCTCAAAATTCTGGACCACGGCACAGACCTCGCGCTGCCTGCCTACGCGACGGAACAATCCGCAGGCATGGACCTGATCGCGGCGATTGAGGACGACATCACCCTCGCGCCGTCTGCGCGAACGCTCGTCCCGACGGGAATCGCCATGGCCCTGCCCCCCGGTTTCGAGGCGCAGGTCCGTCCGCGCTCCGGCCTGGCGTTCAAACACGGAATCACGGTCCTGAACGCGCCGGGAACCATCGACGCCGATTACCGCGGCGAAGTCAAGGTCATCCTTGCCAATCTCGGCACAGAGCCCTTCACCATCCGCCGGGGCGAACGGATCGCGCAAATGGTCATCGCCCGCTATGAACAGATTTCCTGGACGCCTTGCGAAGATCTGGACGAGACTGCGCGCGGGGCCGGCGGCTTCGGCTCGACAGGAACATCGTAAAAGACCATGACGGCAGAAAAAGCACTTTCGCAGACGCCACCGCAGACAACCGAGGATTTTGTCGCCCTCGGGCATACGCCGATGATGGCCCAGTATCTGGCCACCAAAACAGCGCATCCCGATTGCCTTCTCTTCTACCGAATGGGCGATTTTTACGAGTTGTTCTTTGAAGACGCCGAAATCGCCTCCGCCGTCCTCGACATCACGCTGACCAAACGCGGAAAGGACAAGGGAACCGAGATCCCGATGTGCGGCGTCCCGTTCCATGCCTGCGATCCGTATCTCGCACGCCTGATCCGCGCCGGACACAAAGTCGCCATCTGCGAACAGGTCGAAACCCCGGAGGAAGCCAAAAAACGCGGCGGCGCAAAAGCCCTCGTCCGCCGTGACGTCGTCCGGGTCGTCACCGGCGGCACGCTGACCGAAGATCATCTTCTGGACGCGCGGGAAAACAATTACCTTGCGGCCATATCGGAAGCAAACGGCACCTGCGCACTGGCCTGGCTCGAGCTCTCGACCGGCCGCTTTTACGTCCAGACCCTTTCCCCGGAAGATCTCTCCGCGACACTCGCACGGCTCAACCCGGGAGAAGCCCTCTACCCCCGCCCGTTCGAAGAGACGGACGCCTATCGCGATTTGATCCGGACCCTCGGCCCCAAGGGCACCCCGCAAGACGCCGCCGCATTCCACAGCGGCAACGCGCAAAAACGTCTGGAAACGCGCTTCGGCGTTCAGGCCCTCGACGCCTTTGGCGAGTTTTCGCGCGCGGCTCTGTCGGCCTGCGGCGCGCTGATTGATTATCTCGACCGCACACAGGTCGGCCGAACCCCGCGCCTCGACCCGCCCGCCGTCCTGCGCACCGGCGCGTTCATGGAAATCGATGCCGCCACAAGACGCAATCTCGAATTAACCCGGACGCTCGACGGCCAGCGAAAAGGCACACTCCTGTCCACCATCGACCGGACCGTCACCGGCCCCGGCGCACGCCTGCTGCAAGACTGGCTCTCCGCCCCGCTTCAGGACCGCGCCGCCATCGACGAACGCCTCGACCGCATCGCCTTTTTTCTGGATCGCCCGGACATCCGGGATGACATCCGCACAGCCCTGAAAAGCATGAGCGATATGGAACGCGCGCTCTCTCGCCTGTCGCTGGAACGCGGCGGCCCGCGGGATCTTGGAATGATCCGCGGCGGCCTGACCTGCGCGGCGGATATCCAGCGCGTCTTAATAAACCCGAAAAGCGCAGGCAGCGATATCCCGCCGGCCATCAAGACCCTGACCGATGCCCTCGACATCAGCGCGGAAATAGAAACCCTGCGCCAGACCTTCGACGCCGCCCTTGAAGACGATCTCCCGGCATTAAGCCGCGACGGCGGGTTTATCCGCGCGTCCTACGATCCCGTTCTGGAGGAACTCCGCCGCCTCAAATCCGAAGGCCGCCAGACGATCCTCGCCCTTCAGGGCACATACCAAAAACGCACAGGCATCGACGCCCTGAAAATCAGTTACAACAATATCCTCGGCTATTATATCGAGGTCCCGGCGAAGAAGGCCGATCCGCTCCTCGCGCATAAAAACAGCGAGGACACCGATAATCCGTTCATCCACCGCCAGACCATGGCAAACGCCGTGCGCTTCACAACGCCGGAACTGGCGGAAACCGAACAGAAACTCGGCTCCGCCGGAGAGCGGGCTCTGGCCATAGAGCAAGAGATCTTCGGGCGGCTGCGCACGTTAACGCTGTCCTGCGCGGCAGGCCTGTGCAAGATCGCAGCGGCGATCTCCATGATGGACATCGCCGCCGGACTTGCCGATCTCGCGGCCGATTACGATTATACCCGCCCAAACCTCACCGAAAACCGGAATTTTTCGATCCGCAGGGGCCGCCACCCCGTCGTCGAAGCCGCACTGCGCAAACAGGCCGCGACCTTCAGCGCAAATGACTGCGCCCTGAACGACGACCAGAGGCTCTGGCTTCTGACCGGGCCGAATATGGCCGGGAAATCCACCTTTTTACGCCAGAACGCCCTGATCGCTATCCTTGCCCAAAGCGGAAGCTACGTTCCCGCCGAACACGCGGAGATCGGCCTGATCGACCGCGTGTTCAGCCGCGTCGGCGCGTCGGACGATCTGGCCAGCGGCCGCTCGACCTTCATGGTCGAAATGGTCGAAACCGCCGCAATTCTCAATCAGGCCACGGACCGCTCCCTCGTTATCCTCGACGAAATCGGTCGCGGCACGGCGACCTTCGACGGGCTGTCGATCGCCTGGGCCTGTATCGAGCATCTCCACGACGCCAATCGCTGCCGAACGCTTTTCGCCACACATTACCACGAGCTAACGGCACTCGGTGCGCGCCTGTCCTCCCTGTCCTGCAACGCGATGGAAGTCCGCGAATGGCACGGAGACATCGTGTTCACGCACAATGTCGTCCCGGGAAGCGCGGACCGCTCCTACGGCATTCACGTCGCCCGACTGGCCGGATTGCCCGCCCCGGTGATCGAACGGGCAAAGGCCGTCCTCGACCATCTCCAAAGCGGCGAGCGCACCGGCACACACGCCGTCGCCCGCATGGCCGACGACCTCCCCCTTTTCGCCGAAGCGCAAAGCCGCCCCCCGGCACAGGATCAAAGCCCGTCCGTCCCCGCGCTCAAAAAACTGCAGGACATCAACCCCGACGACCTCACCCCCAAAGCCGCCCTCGATGTGCTGTATGAGTTGAAGGCTGTTTTATAGTGATTTCCGATAAGAATAAGACATATTCTTATCGGAAATTGTACCGAGCGAATGCGAGGCGTCCGTAAGGACGGAAGCATGCCCGAGGGCGCATGGGCGTATGAGGGCTCGCATTTAAAATGTCTGATTTTAAATGCGAATAACTATATAACCTGAACTATGGATAAGAATAAGTTATAAAACCAACCGTCATCCCGGCGAAAGCCGGGATCCAGTCATAGAGTTGTTTAAATGCGGAGGTCCGGAGTTTCGGAGGAGAACTCTGTTTCTGCGGGCC
>JANQFU010000005.1 GCA_028277665.1 Alphaproteobacteria bacterium
TGTTTAAACGCGAAGGTCCGGAGTTTCGGAGGAGAACTCCGTTTCTGCGGGCCGCCGCGTAAAATAAGAAAAACGTTTTCTCTGGATCCCGGCTTTCGCCGGGATGACGGTTGGTTTTGTTGGTTTTATAACTTATTCTTATCCATAGTTCAGGTTATAAAATAAAATCCCTATAAAAAACCGGACAGGAAAACTTCCTGCCCGGCTTTGAATTCCGTATGGAATGCAGCGCAAAGATTACTTGCGTTGCGTTTCGCGGAACACGCGTTCGGCTTCGGAACCGGCGGTACGTCCTTCAGCATAAGGCGCTTGATCGACATAGCCCTGTCCGTCCGTAGAACAGGCAGAGAGCCCTGCAGACAATCCTGCGGCAAGGCCAACAAAGCAAACAGTCGCAATAAATTTTTTCATGTCTTCCCTCTTGCAGCTTCTTGAGATGAGTTCTGGAAACCAGCTATCCGTTTTTCCTGAGAAAAGCGGCATATCAGTCTCTTTATACACGCTAAAACAGGGCGCGCCTATCCCTTTTTCGCATCCGTACAGATTTTTTACAGTTTTTATTCAAGAGATGTTTTTTGAAGACGGGAAAAATACGCATCAATCCCTTTCACAACCGCCTTGGAGATTTTTGCCCGGTAAGCAGGCTGGGACAGAGCCCGCGCCTCATGCGCATTCGAGATAAATCCAGCCTCGATAAGGATGGACGGAATGTCCGGCGCTTTCAGGACGGCAAAACCTGCATACCGGTGTGGGTTGTTTAGCAGACGCAGCCCGTTCCCGGACATCCGCTCCACCAGAGTATTGGCTAAAAACTTGGATTGGTTCATAGATTCCCGCATGGACAAGTCCAGAAGAATGTTGACGACATCCTCGCCTTCCGCGCTCAGGTCCATCCCGGCGATCAGGTCGGCCCGGTTTTCCTGCACCGCCAGTTTTGCTGTCTGGGCATCGGATGCCTTCTCGGAAAGCGTATAAATGGATGCGCCGCGCACGGTCGACCCGGGAAGGGAATCCGCATGGATTGACACAAACAGGTCGGCGTTATACCGCCGGGCAAACGCCACGCGCTCTCCGAGTTTGAGATAAACATCTGTCTCCCGCGTCAATTTGACGCGATACCGTCCACTCGCCAAAAGATCGTCCCGGAGTCTTTTCGAGAGAGCAATCGTGATATTTTTTTCTTTTATCCCGTTTGAGCTGATCGCGCCGGGATCGACTCCGCCATGCCCCGGATCGATCACGATCATGGGTTTCTCCGGAGCGGCATTTTGCGCAGGACGCCGACCGGGAAGCGGCACAGGCATAGAAGTCACAGAGGCTTCCCGGACGCGCGGACCCGGTTCGGACGGCCTCGACACGGACAGGGTTCCGAACATGTGCCGGTCGCCGGTCGCATGGTGTGAGTCGTAACCCGCCGCGCTTGTCACAAAAAAATCGACGACCAGACGATCCGGAAGGTTTTGCGCCCGGGGCAGGACAAACGCGCCCGAAATGGCGGCAGGGCGGCTGAGATCGATCACGACGCGCGAAATTCCGGGCGTCAGGACGCCTTGCCGCAGATCGGAGATCACGGACCCGGCGGGCCGCGAAATCATTCCGGCCTGCCAGTCGAACTCGGGAAGATCGATTACGAGCCGGTACGGGTCTTTCAGTGTAAACGCCCTGAAATCCGCCGTTGCATCCATCTCAAGGACGAGGCGCACCTTCTCTCCCGGATGCATGCCGAACCGGACATCCCGAACCGTCAGCGCCTGTGCCTGCGCGGAGATCAGGCAGACCATACAAGCGACATAGGCGACAAACAGAATCGCGACACGAAAATGTCTGGTCATGTGTATACGTTCCAAGGAGTAGACTGTCGGACAGATCAAGAGCGTCTGTTTCTATTCTTGTCATATGCGGCGGGCCCAGACAATATTTTTCTCTGGATTTTTCTCCGGTTTTTCCCGTTTTCAGGCGTCATTGGGACTCCGCCTGTAATCTCTTTCCGTCCCGTTCATTTTTTTGTTGTGGATAGAGCGGACTGCGATTAATGTGCAAGGAGGCGACCCGTTGCGAGGTTGGCAAGTTGATAAGGCGAAGAGTTGATTTCTGTAAGGTTTCGCTGACCGCAACGGATGGGGAAGATGGATCCGGAACGTCAAATGAAAGGCGGCGTTCAAAGGATTCAGGTCTGACCTCTCCCTGAATGGCGCTGGAGTATTGTTGTTAACGGTTGGCGGAGCAGGTATTGCATGAGCGAATCACGAATGATAGCGGAAAACGCAACGTTCGCAGATCCGGAACGCGCAGCCCTGCGCTCATTATGAGCGAACCCGGCCCGTACACGCAATCTCTCCGGACAGCCATAAAGCGGAAAGAGCATACGCAGGAACGCATTCGCGTTCAGCGTCAGACCTGATGAGTCCTTATCGAATCCGGACATTTTCCCCGACAGACCAAGGGTCTCTGCAAAAGGCCCAAAATAGAAGGCGTCATTCCCGCGAAGGCGGGAATCTTCTAAAAAAAACAGGAAGATCCCCGTATTCACGGGGATGACGAAAAAAAAAAGGGGGGGGTGCAGAGCCTCCCGTGAAAAAATTTGACACCGCGCGCCGAACGCCTTTTCCGGTCCCGGCGCAGCGCATAACCGACAGGAGTATATGATAATGACCAAACGCATGTTGATTGATGCCACCCACAGCGAGGAAACCCGCGTGGCTATCGTCGAGGGAAACAGACTGGAAGATTTCGATTACGAAAGCATATATCGCAAACAGCTCAAAGGCGGGATTTATCTCGCAAAAGTCACCCGTGTAGAGCCGTCCCTGCAGGCCGCATTCGTGAATTTCGGCGGCAACCGCCACGGCTTTCTGCCGTTTTCGGAGATTCACCCCGACTACTTCAAGATACCGGTCGCCGACCGGGAAGCCTTGCTCGCCGAGCAACGCGAAGCTCTGGAGGCGCAGGCCAGAGCCGAGGAAGAGGAAGACGCGGAAGAACATGAAGACGAGGAGACCGCGCAAAGCATCGCCGATCCCGAAGAAGCGCCCGCCGATGAGGACGAGCAAGAGGATGAAGACGAGCAGGATCTTCCGGAAGAAGTCGGTGGCAGCGATACCGCGCCGGATGCAGAAACCGGGATTGAAGCCGAAGACGCCGATGTCAAAGAAAACGAAGACTCGGAAACCGAAGACGGATCCGAAGAGGAAGAAGACCGCCCCCGCCGCGGACGGCGGCACCATTACCGCCGGAACAACAACAGAAACAGAAACGCCGTTCCGCATCGCGCCCGGCGCGTCGAGGTTGTCGGCGGCGAAGAGGACGATCACCACGGAGCCCCGCGCCGGTTCGACATGCGCCGCCGCTATAAAATTCAGGAAGTGGTCAAGCGCGGACAAATCATGCTGATTCAGGTCAGCAAGGAAGAACGCGGCAACAAGGGCGCCGCTGTGACGACTTATCTCTCTCTTCCGGGGCGGTATTGCGTCCTGATGCCGAACAGCCCGCGCGCAGGCGGCGTCAGCCGGAAAATCTCGAGCTACAAGGACCGCAAACGGATGAAGGAGATTCTCTCCGATCTCGAGGTTCCGGAAAACATGTCCGTTATTCTCCGCACGGCGGGTCTGACCCGGACGAAAACCGAAATCAAGCGCGATTACGAATATCTGGTGCGGCTGTGGAACAATATCCGCGAGCTTACGCTGAAATCGAGCGCTCCGGCCCTGATCTACGAGGAGGCCAATCTTGTGAAACGCGCGGTTCGGGACTACTACACCCGCGACGTCGAGGAAATCCTCGTGGCCGGAGAGGACGGATACAAGCTCGCCAAGGATTTCATGAAAATGCTGATCCCCTCGCATGCGCGGCGGGTCAAGGAATACCGGGACGAAAAAATTCCGCTCTTCCACCGCTATCAGGTCGAAAGCCAGATTGCCGAAATGGGCAGTCCGTCCGTCACATTGAAATCCGGCGGGTATCTCGTGATCAACCCGACCGAGGCGCTGGTCTCCATAGACGTCAACTCGGGCCGTGCGACGAAAGAACGCCATATCGAGGAAACGGCGATCAAGACAAACCTTGAAGCCGCAGATGAAGTCGCGCGTCAGCTTCGGTTGCGCGATCTCGGCGGACTGGTCGTCGTCGATTTCATCGATATGGAAGACCGGCGCAACAACGCCAAGCTCGAAAGACGCATGAAAGACGCGCTCTCGAACGACCGTGCACGGATCCAGGTCGGACGGATCTCGTCCTTCGGCCTGATGGAGCTTTCCCGCCAGCGGCTGAACCCGAGCCTGACCGAAAGCCAGTTCCAGCAATGTGCACATTGCAAGGGCGTCGGATACACGAGAACGGTGGACTCGGCAGCGATTATCGCCCTGCGCGCGCTTGAGGAAGAAGGCATCCGCGGCCACGCGAGCGAGATCACTCTGAAAATCCCCGAGACCGTCGGGATGTATATCCTGAACCACAAACGGGATATGCTCTCGGCGATCGAGGCGCGTTATGCCTTCAAGGTCTTTTTCGCATTCGATCCCGACATGCCGCCGTCCGAATACGAGATTGACGTTCTGCGCGGCCCGCGGCCCGGAGGCAATGCTGCCGAGGCTCCTGCCGGCGGCGGTGCGGACGAGATGCCTTCACCGCCTGCCGAACAGGCGGCGGCGGTGGACGATAACGGTGAAGACGACGAAACGTCCTCCCCCTCCGATGACAGCGGGTCCGATTCGAAAAACAGCTCCCGCCGCCGCAGAGGCCGCAGAGGCGGACGCCGCCGTAACCGCAAGCCGGAGGATCAGGACGGAGAACAGACGACGGACGCCGCCGCCGCTGAGCCGACCGGCGATGAGCAGCAACAGCCTGCGGCTTCGCAGGAAACACCTGAAACGCCTGAGGAACCGGAAGACAAACCTCAGGACAAAAAAGAAAAATCGCCGCGCCGCAGCCGCGCCCGTAAACCGGCATCCAAACCTGAAGCGGAGGCGGAAGCGGAATCTCAACCGGAGCCGGAGCGGCAAGCGGACTCCGCGCCCGTCCAGCCGTCTTACGAGGTTGTCACGGAAAGCAGTACCGACGGCCCGCGTAAAAAAGGCTGGTGGAACAAGATTCTGGAGAGTTGAACAACTCTCCCGTTTTTGATCGAAAGCCATCATCCCCGCGAAAGCGGGGATTTTTTCGATCAATGAGTTGGAAAATCCGTGTTTTATAGTGAATTGAACAGTTAGAGCGTTCCCTTTGACGCCCTTTTCATCCTCAAACCGATCCGAGAGCGCTGGGCTGTCTCCCGATAGCGCCGATGCCACCGGATCGCTGAACTTTCTGAAACACCAAAGCGTTTCGCCGCCGCACGGCACGACTGACCCTCAACTTCAACCGCGTCAGGAACGCGATCCCGTAAATCCTGCGAATAGGCTTTCCCCATATGAACGGGCCTCCTTTCCCCGTTCATACACTCAATCATTTTTCTCCCGTCCTGGGAATCCCATCAATGAGTCAGGCTATTACAGGAATGCTCTAGTGTTCTTGGTGGTTATATAGAATATAGCAGCGTTTTCGCTGTATGGCTGGTCTCGTTTTTCTGGATCCCGGCTTTCGCCGGGATGACGGCGGCAGCGCGGAAAGCTGGATGCGCAAGCAAATGTTCTACGACCTCTGGCAGGTCGAGCAAAAAGCCGCTACGATTCATGTGGGTCGCTTCCTGGTGCCGGAATCTGGGGAGACCGCCGCGTTTAAAAAGGACGTGGGGAAAAGGGAGAAAGGTGTTCCCGGAACATGACAACAAAGAACGGAGATAGCAAATGACGTATAAAACCGAGCAGGAACAGTTCTGGGCCGGGGATTTCGGGCAGGACTATATAGACAGGAACAACGCGGAATCTCTTCTTTACGCGAAAGTTGCCATGTGGGCGCAAATGTTGCGCGCCGCGAATGGCGTAGCATCGGCAAGAGAGCTCGGCTGCAATATCGGATTAAATCTTGTTGCCCTGAAGCGTCTCAATCCGTCGATAGATCTCAGCGGTTACGAGATTAACGAAACGGCAGCGAAGCAGGCCGCCGCGTTTAAGGTCGCGGCCATTCATCAGGGTTCTATCCTGGAAAAGATTGCCGAACCGCCGGTCGATCTGACGTTTACCGCCGGCGTCCTTATCCACATCAGTCCGGACTATCTTAAAAATGTCTATGACAATCTCGTCAACGGAAGCCAAAGATATGTGCTGGTTGCCGAGTACTACAACCCAAAACCGGTAATGATCCCGTATAGAGGACATGAGAACAGACTGTTCAAGAGAGATTTTGCCGGCGAGCTCATCGATCATTACGGTCTGAAGCTTGTCGATTACGGCTTTATGTACAGGCGGGATAACTGGATGCCGCAGGACGACATCACCTGGTTCCTGCTTGAAAAGCCATGAGGACCGGAAACCGGGAATATACATGACGCGAAGCCTCGTAATGTCTCATACCGCCGCACAGCGCATTTGTGAGGAGATCCGGGCGTAGCCCTATCAGGTGCCCACGCGCATGGGCGAGGCCACGCCGGAAACGATAGTTTATGGGGAGGCGATGGCAACGACATAATTTACGGTGAGAGCGGATATGCCGGAATTCATGGCGGGGCGGACGGATTTGTTTCGGCCGTAAGGCTGTCCGGCGTCACAGACTTTACCGCGGGCGCAACAGCCTCGGAGGTCGAGATTCAGTCTCTGATTACGGAGGGGACAGTCGTAATGTAAACGGCTCAAGCGTCCGCGCCTTCGGCTCCGGGGCTGACGGCAGGGAGAGTCTGGCGGGCTTTGGCGGGCAGGCCCCCGTAGGAGAAGGTCAGTTTTTTTGCGTCCCGGTCGAAATCCACACGGACAAGTCCGCCGCCGGTCAGCGCGCCGAACAAAAGCTCTTCGGCCAGCGGCTTTTTAATCCGGTCCTGAATAACGCGGGCGAGCGGCCGCGCGCCCATCGCCGGGTCGTAACCTTCTTTGGAGAGGTATTCACGGGCGGCGGAGCTGAGCTCAATCGTGACCTGCCGGTCGGCAAGCTGGGCCTCAAGCTGCATGACGAATTTATCGACAACCCGCAAGACCGTCTCGGGCGACAGGCGGCTGAACGGAACGATGGCGTCGAGCCGGTTCCGGAACTCAGGCGTAAACATGCGCGTAATCGCTTCGTTGTCTTCCTCAACGCGAACGTCGCGCTCAAACCCCATCGGCGGCTTCGCCATGTCTGCCGCGCCGGCATTCGTCGTCATGATCAGGACGACGTTGCGGAAGTCGACCGTCTTCCCGTTATTATCCGTCAGCTTCCCGTAATCCATGACCTGCAGGAGAAGGCTGAACAGATCCGGATGCGCTTTCTCAATTTCGTCGAGGAGCAAGACGCAATGCGGGAACTGATCCACCTTGTCGGTCAGGAGCCCGCCCTGTTCGAACCCGACATAGCCGGGGGGCGTCCCGATCAGGCGCGAGACCGAGTGCTTCTCCATATATTCGGACATATCGAAGCGCAGGAGTTCAACCCCCATGGATTTGGCAAGCTGGCGCGCAACTTCGGTCTTCCCGACCCCGGTCGGCCCGGAAAACAGGTAAGAACCGATGGGCTTTTCCGGATCGCGCAGACCCGCCCGGGACATTTTGATCGAATCTGTCAGGACCTCGATGGCCTTGTCCTGATCGAACACGAGCGTTTTTAAATCCCGCTCCAGAGTCTGTAATGATTCCCGGTCTGATGTACTGACCGTTTTCGAGGGGATGCGGGCGATCACGGCGACGACGTTCTCGATATCCTCAACCGTAATCACTTTTTTGCGTTTATCCTCGGGCACGAGCATTTGCGCCGCACCGACTTCGTCGATGATGTCGATAGCCTTGTCCGGAAGTTTGCGGTCGCCGATATACCGGTCTGTCAATTCGACGGCGGCGCGCAGGGCTTCCGGCTCGTAAGACACCTTGTGATGTTCTTCGTACCGGGATTTCAGCCCCTGAAGGATCAGAACGGTCTCGTCGATGCTCGGCTCCGGCACGTCGATTTTCTGGAAGCGGCGGACGAGGGCCCGGTCTTTTTCAAAGTGATTGCGAAACTCTTTGTACGTCGTCGAGCCGATACAGCGCAGCGAGCCGTTTGAAAGAGCAGGCTTGAGAAGATTGGACGCATCCATCGCTCCGCCGGATGTCGCGCCGGCCCCGATGACGGTATGAATCTCGTCAATGAACAGAACCGCGCCGTCGGTGTTCGAGAGCTCCTTGAGCACAGCCTTGATCCGTTCCTCAAAATCCCCGCGATAGCGCGTCCCGGCGAGCATCGCCCCGAGATCGAGTGAAAAGATGGTCGTCCCAAGCAGGACCCCGGGCACAGCCCCTTCGACAATCCGCAGGGCCAGCCCCTCGGCAATCGCGGTCTTTCCGACGCCCGGATCACCGACATAAAGCGGATTGTTCTTCTGGCGGCGGCAGAGAATCTGCACCGTCCGGTCAACCTCTTTCTCGCGGCCGATCAAGGGATCGATCTTTCCGGCTTTGGCTTTTTCGTTCAGGTTGTGGCAATAGGCATCAAGGGCTTCCTTGCCGGATTTGCTTTCCGAATTGTCTCCGGACTCGACGCCGGTCGGGGCCGGCGGCTGTTCGTCCGCACCGCCCGGAATTTTGGCTATCCCGTGCGAGATATAATTGACCGCATCAAAGCGGGTCATTTCCTGCTCCTGCAGGAAGAAAACGGCATGGCTTTCGCGCTCGGAAAAGAGCGCGACCAGCAAGCTCGCCCCCGTGACCTCATCCCGGCCGGAAGACTGAACATGGATCGCCGCCCGCTGAAGGACGCGCTGGAACGCCGTCGTCGGCTTGGCTTCCTCTGCCCGGCCGCTCGCGAGATAAGCAAGGTCCTGATCGAGATAACGGCGCAGATTATCCTGCAAAACCGCGAGATCGACGCCGCAATTGCGCATCACGGCCACAGCGTCCGGGTCCTCGGTCATGGACAAGAGCAAATGCTCCAGCGTCGCAAACTCGTGCTTGCGCTCATTGGCGAGGTTCAGGGCGCGGTGAAGCGTATGTTCAAGATTGCGTGAGAGCATGGCGGTTCGCGTCTTTCGTCAGCTTACGTTATCCGTGCATTGAATTCTAGCGGATTTGTGACCTCTCCGTAAACCGCGAAAGGCGCGTCTTTGAACAAGGCCCATTTCTGGTTCCCGAAATCGAAATGCCACCATTCGTCGGGATCGTCGCCGAACCCGGCATCCATCATGACTGTCCGCAAGAAACGCCGGTTGTCTCTGGCCGTGTCGTTTCCCGGATTTTCTTCGAAATAATCCGGCGCAGCCTCGGGGCCGAAATGGTCGAAAACGGTGCCGAGATCGAGCTCTTCCCCGCCTTCGTCAACGAGCGTGAGATCAATCGATCCGCCTGTGGCGTGTGGCGGAACGCGGTGCGGATTGTCCGGCTTCGTGACAAAAACGCCAACTTCACGCTCAAGCGTCTCCCGGTCCCATTCCGGATATTCCGCCTCCAGCTCCCGCCAGTATTTATTGTAGATATTCGTCTGTACAACGCGCGAACGCCAGGGATCCCAGATTTTGAACCGCTTGCCGCCGAGTTGCGTTTGTTGAATATGAAGGAGTTTATCCGCAATGCTCTTGCGGGCCCAGAGCGTCGGATCGTCCGACAAATTCCACGCATGATACATCGGCTCAATCACGAACGGATAATCCGAAAGATTAACCATCGGATCGTGATTTTCGCGGATCGGAACGTCTTCATAACGGATGTTGGTCATGATCTTTCCTTTGCCGTTCCTTGCCTTTAAAGAATTCCCGCAAATTTCCCCCCGACATAGTCCGGGGCGTTTGTGTTGGAAGAGCTTTTGCAGAGGACTCTATATAAAACCCGCCCATTAAAATTTGCCGAGAGTCTGTTCGTGCGGTTGCGGCGCGGCCGGACAGTTGCGAATGGCTTTTTTGAGTGCGCGGTAGCGCGGCTCTTCTTCCATCCAGTAAGGCTCGGCCGTTTTCATGACGATCATCAGCCGTTTTCCGTCGTCCATCTGGCGCAGGAGAAGATCCCAGATGATGCGGCGCTCGATGCCGGAGACGATACGGATCCGGCCCGGCTCGCCCTGATAATTGTCTTCTCTGGCCGGGGTGCCGACGCCGGGCGTGTCTACGATTTCCCCCATGATACAATCGGCCGTTTTCTGGACATCGGCCTCCACGATTTCCGCAACGACGGTTTTCAGCGGATCGTTCGGGCCGCGCGTTGTATGCGAGCAGGCGGCGCTCGCAAGCGGCAGCATTAAAGTCAGAATCAAGATCGAAGTCTGGGCGAAATTCGGCGGCCTCATGGCGTGTGTCTATCCTCCGTACAGATTGCGCAGGCGCTGCTCGGCAATGACGAGCATCGGAAGATCTATATTACCCGTTCTGCGGAATTCATGAAACAGGGATTCGATCTGCGCGCCCTGATGGGCATGTTCGGCGATCCAGCTTTTGACAACTTCGCGGCCGTCTTCGACCTGTTTGACGGGCATGTCATGGAGGACGCGGGTCGTGATTCCGGCCTGAGAGCTGTAAAGCTGGTCGATCAGATTCTCGAGCGCTTCCGCCGTCCAGTGTTCTTCCGAATGCATGAACCGGGCCTGACGGCGCAGCCAGTCGAGATGGAAATATTCGCCAAGCTCGAAATAGATTTTGGCCGTTGTCGGAAGATCCGTTTTATCCTCAACCGAAATTTTCACGATGTCGCAGGCCGATCCCATGACCGGCATCAGCGAGACGTCATGAGCGAGCGTCTCCGGCACACCGTCGTTTATGGCGTCTTTACGGCGGGCGCCGATCATCTCGCCAAGCTCTTTTGTGACAAGCGTATCAAGTTGCGCGCGCAGGGCGCCGATCCCCTCGCGATACGCCTTGATATCCGCGTGAATATCAAGATGACGGCCGAGGCGGGTCAGAAACCAGGTCACGCCCCGTTCGGCAAGGAGCGACACATCCCGCATCGCCCGAAGCTGCACAAGCGCCGGAATTTGCCCGTCGAGCGCCTCGATTTTGTCATAGACGGCCTGCAGCCCGAAGGCCTCACGGACGATCAGATAGGCTCTGGCCACCTCCGCACAGTTTGCTCCGGTTTTGAGCATCCGCGACTTGACGAAAGTCGGGCCCATCCGGTTGACGATATGATTCCCAAGCCCCGTTGCGACGATCTCCCGGTGCAGGCGGTGTTTGCGAATCTCGTCCGCATAATTTTTGCGCAGCGGGCCCGGAAAATAGGATTGAAGCCAGTCGTCAAGCTCGGGCGAGTCCGGAATATCGCTTTGAAGAAGGTCGTCCGTCAGCGTGATTTTTGCGTAGGCCTGAAGAACGCTGAGTTCCGGGCGGGTCAGGCCGCGCCCCAGACGCTGGCGGTTTTCGATCGTCTCCTGATTGGGCAGGCCCTCGAGGACGCGGTTGACGTTGTGCGCATGTTCCAGATCCGAGATAAATTCCGCCTGAATCTGGAGAGTCTCGGGCGCCTGAATTTCCATCAGCGAGATCGCCTGCGCCTGCTGATAGTTGTTCGTCAGAACGAGCCCGGCGACCTCATCCGTCATTTTCGCGAGCAGGCGGTTGCGCTGCGTCCGGTTCAGTTCGTCCTTGTTCTTGCGCGACGCGGCAATCTCGCCGAGCAGGATCTTGATATTGACTTCGTGGTCCGAGGAATCGACGCCGCCGGAATTGTCGATATAGTCGGCGTTCACACGCCCGCCCTTCTCCGAAAATTCGATCCGGCCGAGCTGTGTAATGGCAAGATTCGCACCCTCGCCGATGACTCGCGCCCGGATCTCGGACGCATTCAGGCGGAGAGGATCGTTGGCCTTGTCGCCGACATCGGCATGGCTTTCCCGCGAAGATTTGATATAGGTCCCGATCCCGCCGAACCACAGAAGATCCGTCCGGGCCTTGAGCATATGCCGGATCAACTCATACGGCGTGACCCGCTCGCAAGGGATTTCGAAACGTTTGCGGATTTCCGGCGTGAGTTGCAGCGATTTGTCCTGACGGCTGAAGATCCGCCCGCCTTCGGACAGTTTTGCCTCGTCATAGGCGTCCCAGCCTTTAACCTCGTCGAACAGGCGCTTGCGCTCGGCGAAGCTTACCGCCGGATCCGGATTGGGATCGCAGACAATGTGCAGGTGATTAAACGCCCCGATCATCCGGATATGTTCGGAGAGCAGCATCCCGTTCCCGAAGACGTCGCCGCTCATGTCGCCGACGCCGATCACGTCGAAGGGCTGGCTCTGCGTATCGTGACCGATCTCGCGGAAATGGCGTTTGACGGATTCCCATGCGCCCTTGGCCGTAATCCCCATTTTCTTGTGATCGTAGCCCGCCGAGCCGCCGGACGCGAAAGCGTCGCCGAGCCAGAAATCGTACTGCTCCGAAATCTCGTTCGCGATATCGGAGAATGTCGCCGTCCCCTTATCTGCGGCAACGACGAGATAGGGATCGTCACCGTCGCGGCGGACGACATCTTTGGGCGGAACGACCTTGCCGCCCTTGCGGTTATCCGTCAGGTCGAGCAGAGACGAGACGAACAATCTGTAACACGCAATGCCTTCCGCGCGCCAGGCATCCCGGCCGGAAACCGGGTGTTTGCAGACGAAGCCGCCTTTTGCGCCATGCGGAACGATGACGGCGTTCTTGACCATCTGGGCCTTCATCAGGCCGAGCACTTCCGTGCGGAAATCTTCGTGCCGGTCCGACCAGCGCAACCCGCCGCGCGCAATCGGCCCGCCGCGAAGGTGAACGCCCTCGACACGCGGCGAATAGACGAAAATCTCCCGGAAAGGTTTCGGCGCCGGAAGATCCTCAATCTTCGGACTTTCCAGTTTGATCGCAAGACAGGGCTTGATCTCTCCGTCCGCGCCGCGCTGATAGAAATTCGTACGGAGTGTGGCCTCAACGAGCGCGGTCATCGAGCGCAGGATCCGGTCCTGATCCAGAGAGTCGACATTCTCCAGCGCATGATCGATCGCGACCGAGCATCCGGCAGCCTTGATTTCCGCATCCGCGCCGTTGGCCGGATCGAAAAAGCCTTTAAACAGCTCGACGATATGCCGGCTGATTTTCGGATTGGCCGTCAGGGCGGTCTCGACATAAGAGCGGCTGTAGGGATAGCGCGCCTGCCGGAGATACCGGACATACATGCGCAGGATCGAGATCTCGCGCCAGTCCATGCCTGCACCGATGATCAGGCGGTTCAGGCCGTCGTTTTCAAGCCAGCCGGTGCGGAGCTTGATCAGGGCCTCTTCAAAGACGTCCTTGATTTCGGAGAGAGGAAGGCATCGGCCCTGCGGGCAGGTTTCGGTCCGCTCCATCAGGAAATCGTGAATCCAGACTTTTGTGTCCCTGCCCGCCGGACAGATTTCGAACGGTAATTCCGATATAACGCGCAGACCCAGATTTTCAAGGGTTGGCAGAACGTCCGAGAGAGTCAGGGAGGCTCCGCAATGAAAAATTTTCAGGCGCAGGCGGTTGCCGTTCGGGTCTTCGTCCTCCGGCGGAATGTAAAGATCCGGCGCGTATCCGCCGTTCAGACAGGCTTCTTCGATCCGGCGGATATCCCGGACCGTTTCTTCCGGCGTGTAGCGTTCGCGGTAGGCAACCGGGAACGCATCCCCGTATGTCGCCCGGATTTCGGCCGTTCGTTTGCGCTCTTCCCCCGCATCCGACAGGGCGGCGCACAGACGGTCGACCCAGGCGCGCCCGGCTTTCTGAAGCGCGGTTTCGAGCCCGGCGCGGGCAATGGGTTTTCCGGCATTGTCGCCGCGGTCGATTGTGAACATCACCCGGGCAAACAGGGAGTCGTCGATGGTCGTAAAGAAATTCGTGCAGCAGCCTTCGAGACCGGTCTCCAGAATACGCTGGAATGTCAGGCGCAGGCGGGTCTCGTAATTGTTTCTCGGAACGTAAACGAGGCAAGAGACTGTCCGCCCATACGGATTTTCACGCAGGAAAAGCGCGACTTTCTGTTCTTCCTGTAACTGCATGATCCGGACGACGGTTTTGTGGAGCGTTTCCGAATCGATCTGGAACATTTCGTCCCGGGGATAGCGCTCGAGGATATGCCGCAAGGCGCGCTCGTTATGCCCGTTCGGGGAAAATCCGGCATATCTTAGAACCCGGTCCATCCGGTCCCGGAGCAACGGAATCTGTTCGATGCTGCGGGCATAGTTGCCCGAGGTGAACAGGCCGGTAAAGACGTGTTCGGCCGTGATCGTGCCGTCCGGCGCAAACTCGTTTATCGAGATCACGTCCATCGGAACGGGACGGTGTACGGGCGAACGGCAATCCAGTTTCGAGAGCGAGATCAGGCGCGTGGCCGTCCGCTTCGAAAGCGTCGCCTTGATCGGCGCGCGGGGCAGGTTCTCCGCCGCGTAATCGATCAGCGGCGTTTCCCGGTCCGGGCTGAACAGGCCGAGGGATTCGCTTTTGTGATGGCGGGGCTTTCCGTCCTTTATCGTGAATCGGGTATAGCCGAGCAGGGTAAAATTGTCTGCAACCAGGTAGTCAAGAAAAGCCGCGTTCTCAGCCTTTGCGTGGTCGCTCGCATGCGGAGCCGTTTGCGGCAGGCGGTCCCTGATCTCCGCCATGCAGGCATGCATGGGTTTCCAGTCCCGGTTGGCAAGCCGGACGTCCTGCAGGCGCTCAAGCAAGGCGGCTTCCATCTCCCGGCATTCCGCAGAGGTCAGGGTATCCTGCAGCGTGATATGAATATGGGAGCGATACCCGGGGCGCGGGGCCTGGCTGTTCGCCTTTTTCTTTTCCTCTTCCGCAGAGAGTTTCAAAATCGGATGGAAGATATGCCGGATCAGGTGATGTTCCCGGTTGATCTCCGCGCTCAGCGAATTCACGATAAACGCCATATCGTCGTTCACGACGTCTACAACGGTCAAAGCGCCCGGCGTACGGACCGTCAGGGCCGGCCGACCGGCCTTGCGTTTTTCGGCCAGTTTCAGATGCGTCTGCGCAATGTCGATCAAATCGTCCGGCGTAAAGAACGCGATATTCTGTCCGGGCTCGTTTGCGAAGAGGGCATCAAGAGAAGCGGTTAACGCACTGTCGTTCAAACCGGCCAGTTTTTGCCGTGCGGCAAGAAGGTTTTCGTGATCGGACATGTCTTGAAACCTGAATTTTTAAGTATTTTTGTTCTTGTTCGTCTGGAAACCACCCTGTTCTTTATACCGTTTCGCATTCAATAAATGAGAAACGGTATAAGGGGCGCAACGGCGACCCCGCGCGAAAGCGCGAAGGCTGCGTGCCGTTTGAACGCCCAATTCTCATTCATTGAATGAGAATTGGTATTATACGTAGCGCGCCGAACGCAAACTGGCAAGCGACGGATTCATTTCTCCCTCCGGAAATCATACGGTGTAAACTGTTGTGTAGTGACGTTTATGATTGTCTTGAGTTGAGAATCCGGTCATTATGTCACTTTAAATCAATGCACGTTATTTAAAATGACGTCGAATAGGGAGAAAAAGGATACGGCATATGGCGGCGTACAAGAAGAACAGACACGCCAGAGATGAAAAGACGCCTGCGGATCATGTGCTTTTTCAGGGAATTCACAGGAAAGATCTTGAAGAAGATCTGAAAAAAGATGGATCGGGCGTTTTTGATGATTCCCTGTGTCTGGAGGCCGGTGATTTTTTGTTTGAGCAAGGTCAGGATTCGTCTCAGGCGGCGGCGCTCGACCGGATTTACTTCGTTCAGAGCGGGCGGATGACCCTTATTCGCAGCAACGATTCCGGAAGCGAACTCGTTACAGGCTTTGTTCTGGCCGGGGATGTCCTGATCGAGCCTTATCTGTACCGGAACCTTCCGGTCTGGTGTACCGTTCGCGCCGATGTTCCGGTCAAGCTTCTGCCGATCTCTTTTGCGCACATAGAACAGCGGGCACTGGATGGAGATCCGTCTGCCGTGCGTTTGATGATCAATATGTCTCATCTGGGAACGGCGCGCAGCCGGGAACTGGCGCGCCAGCTCGATATGATTGCCCTGAAAACGCCGGAACAGCGTATTGCCTCTTTCTTTCTCGATCACCGGCTTTACCGCTCGGATCCGGAGCGGCGTACATCCGTGCCGTTGCCAATGAAAAAAGGCGTTATGGCCCAGTTTCTCGGCATGACGGCCGAGACGTTTTCCCGTTCGCTTTCAAAATTGCGTGAAGAGGGCATTCATCTGCATAGCGGGTACATGACTCTGAACGACGACCATGCCCTGTGTTCATGGTGCGACGTTGAGCGCCAGAAAAACTGTCCGTTTGGCGATTCCGCCGATTGTCCTCTCCAGAAGACGGTTTAATATAACCTGAACTATGGATAAGAATAAGTTATAAAACCAACAAAACCACCGTCATCCCGGCGAAAGCCGGGATCCAGTCATAGAGTTGTTTAAACGCGAAGGTCCGGAGTTTCGGGGGAGAACTCCGTTTCTGCGGGCCGCCGCGTAAAATAAGAAAAACGTTTTCTCTGGATCACCGCGATCGCCGGGATGACGGTTGGTTTATAAGATTTTAAAGTCCTCTTATCCATAGCTGAGGTTAATATAGGCAGATGTTGAATCTCCGTCTTGCGCTTTCCATTGTCGGGCTTTTGCTGATCGGTCTGTCCGGACTGATGGCCGTTCCGCTTTTTGTCGATTTGTATGCCGGAGACGGGGAAAACGCGACGGCTTTCTTCTCCGGAGCTCTGGCCAGCGTGTTTGCCGGCGGCATTCTTCATCTTGCAAACCGGGGCGGGTCCCGGAAGGTCGGCATTCGCGACGCTTTTTTCCTGACCGTCTTCAGTTGGACGGCGATGTGTCTGGTTTCCAGTCTGCCGCTTTATTTTTCCTCGCTCAACCTGTCCCTGACCGACGCCGTGTTCGAGACCGTGTCCGGGCTTACGACAACGGGCGCCAGCATTCTGACGGATTTCGAGTCGGTTCCCGCGGGCATTCTGATCTGGCGCTCCCTGCTCCAATGGCTTGGCGGACTTGGCGTTATCCCGATGGCGCTTATTATTCTGCCTTATCTGCGGATCGGCGGGATGCAGCTTTTTCAGGACACGTCCACGCGCGGATCCCAGAAAACGATTGCCCGGCCGGGAATGTTCGGTCTTGTTCTGGTTCTCATTTACGGCGGATTGACGGTGGTCTGCGCACTTCTTTATGCCTTGTGCGGAATGTCGGCGTTCGATGCGGTCAATCATGCCATGACGACGCTCTCGACCGGCGGGTATTCGACGCATGCCGCTTCGATGGGGCATTTTCAATCTTTCCCGGTCTACTGGACCGCGATCCTGTTCATGCTGCTTGGGGCGTTGCCGTTCTCGCTTTATATTCGTTTTCTCGTCCGCGGCGATACGCTTTTGTTTCGGGATTCGCAGGTCCATTTCTTTCTCGGGCTTGTCGCGGCGGCGGCTGTTTTCGTGACGTTTTTCCACTGGCTCGCCGATATTCCGGAGGCCGGGCACGATACCCTTTTTGCCTCGCTGACCCATTCCCTGTTTACCGTCGTCTCGATCATCACAACGACCGGCTATGCGACGGCCGATTATACGCTCTGGGGAACGCTCGTCCTGACGATCGTCTTTTTCCTGACTTATCTCGGCGGCTGTGCCGGATCGACGGCGGGCGGGCTGAAAGCCATCCGGCTTCAGGTCGCGCTGCAGAGCGTGCACGTCCAGTTCATGAAGCTTCTTTATCCCAGCGGCGTGTTTATTCCCCATTTCCGCGGGATGCCGATCGATCACCGGGTGATCCTCTCCGTGCTGTCCTTCCTGTTTATCTACGTGTTCGTGAACGCCGCCGTGTCGCTTCTTCTGGCGCTGTGCGGGCTGGACTTCATGACGGCGATCAGCGGCGCGGCAAGCGCCATCGCCAATGTCGGCCCCGGGATCGGCGGCGTGATCGGCCCGGCGGGAAGCTATGCCTCCCTGCCCGATACCGCAAAATGGATCCTCTGCGCCGCAATGCTCCTCGGACGACTTGAGTTGATGGCCGTCACGGTTCTCTTCTCCGTGCACTTCTGGAAGCGGTGATCAGGGCCCTCTGAACGCCCGAATGCTTTTATAACTTATTCTTATCCATAGTTCAGGTTAACAAGGTATCTATAGCAAGCGGCCGCGGGCGTTCATCGCCGTCATGATTGTGCCGTCATCCAGATAATCAAGCTCTCCGCCGACCGGCACGCCGTGGGCCAGACGGGTCACGCGGATCCCGCCGGTAGCCGGATGCGCCGCCAGAAGATCCGTGATGTAATGCGCCGTGCTCTGCCCGTCCACGGTCGCGCTCAAGGCAAGAATGACCTCCTGCGTCCCCAGCGATACGGTCCGGTCCGGCAGGCGGTCCAGATCGAGATTCTGAACCCCTACACCGTCCAAGGCCGAAAGCACACCGCCCAGAACATGATACAGTCCACGATAGGCATGCGTCCGCTCGATCGCCCAGAGATCGGACACGGAAGCGACAACGCATAACAGGCTTCGATCCCGTTTCTCATCAAGACAAATCCGGCACGGCGCTACCGTATCCAGATTACCGCAATCCGGACAGGTATGAATGGCCTCGGCCGCATCGGAAATCGCGCGCGCCAGCGGCATCATCCGCTCAATCTTGTGCGTGAGGAGATGCAGCGCGATCCGCCGCGCCGACCGGCTCCCGAGCCCCGGCAATCCGCCGAGCATGCGGATCAGATGGTCCAGAGGATTCTGGTTTTGGTTTTGATAAGACTGAGACACGTCGCCGGCAAACCTTGCACCGCTAAAAATGTGGCGCGTTAAAATTTATGACTATGGAGCCTAAACAACCGGATCGAAGTAGATCCGGCTCCGCACGCTGTCTTTTCCGGTAATCACCGGCAGCGTGTTCTTTATCATAATATGCGGGCCGCAAAGATAAATATCCATCCGCGAAAAATCGTCAATCTGTTCACGTAAAATATCGCTGACATAGCCGATATGGGCCCCATCCGGAATCGGCGGGCCGCCGTTTCCATCTCCGGCCTCTTCCAGCGCGAGATAAAGCGAGAGCCGGTCCGGATGGGCGGCGACCAGATCCTGCAACTCGTCGAGCAGATAGAGATTTTCGGGGCGCCGCGCGCCCCAGAACATCGCCATATGCGGCATGAGCGGATCGGCGAGCGCGGCATGAACGATGGTGCGAAGCTGTGCAATCCCGTATCCGCCCGCAACGGCGACGCAAGGCCGCCGCGCTCCTTCACGGTAATAGGCTTCGCCGAACGGGCCGTAAACGTCGATCCGGACGGCGCCGTCCCGCAATTCGTCGCGCAATGCTCCGAAAATATATCCCGTCACCTCTCCCGGACCCTGACGGCTGCACCCGATATGAATGATACAGCGCTTTCCGTCGATCCCGGCCAGAGAATAGGCGCGCAGCGGAAAATCTCCGGCGCTCTCGCTGTGAAAACCGAGCTGGACAAATTGCCCGGGCTTCGGTGCAAAACCTTCAGAAGAGATGGTAAAGGAAAGCTCCAGAAGCCGCGCGCTTCGTGAAACCAGCTGCACGTCCTGCGCCTGATACCAGTTCTGCGCATCGTTTTCGAATGCGCTGTCGTTGCCGTTTTCCGTGTCGGACATAATATATGATCCCTCTAATGTTTTTTTACTGGTTATAAGTCGGCCGGGACGAATCCCGCGGCGCGCGATAAATAAACAAGGACCGCGCCAGCGGCATGCCCGTCTGAACTTCCGAGAGCGCGATCTCGGTAATTCCGCCCTGCGCATCGACAACCCGCCATTTTTGCAGGCGAACAGGATCCGGCGCAAAACCGAGCGTCAGGGATCCGGCCTGCGGATCCGCGCGCTGGATCAGTTCAATCTGCCAGAGACCGCCGCCGAAGCGGACATCCCGGACCGCGATTTCTCCGTCTCCTTCAAAATCGAGATCTTCGCGGAGCAGGAAATCGGCGAGTGTCTGGCCTATGGGCGCATTGCTCTGCTCGCCAAGCTCGCCATCATAAAAATAGATGAAAAACCCGTCCGCAACGATGAAATCCTTGATCGGCGGATCATATTCAAAACGCAGTTTCCCGGGCCGGTTGAGATAGAATGTGCCTTCGATCTGCGCGCCGTTCCAGGCCGTCTGGACAAAGCGCGCCTTCAGCGTATCGAGACCGCGCAGATATTGCTCTGCCTGTGCCACGGCTTCGCTCTGCGTCAGCGCGGCGGCCGGCGCCGAAACCATCACAAGACACGAAAAGAGAAGACCTAAAAGATAAGAATGAAAAGATCTCACGATTTCCCTGCTTTTTTGGGGGGCTCGGCCGGCGCGCCATCTGCCGATTGCATCAGGAGCGTGCGCGTCGGGAACGGAATCGTCAGGCCGTTTTTCTCCAAATCTTCCTTGAAGACTTTGGTCAGATCCCAGCGCAGAGCCCAGTAATCCGCTCCTTGAGACCAGATCCGCACGATCAGGTCGATCGAGAATTCACCCATGTTCGAGACCATGACCTGCGGTGCGTTCTCGCCGTCCTGAACGACCCTCGGGTCCTTGGCGACGATCCCGCGCAGGACGTCCATGGCAGCATTGATATCGTCGCTATAGCTGATGGAGACGACAAAGTCCTGACGGCGGGTCGGGTTGCGTGAATAATTCGTGATTTCGTTGTTCCAGATATTGCTGTTCGGCGCATAGATATACACGTTGTCGGGCGTCGCAAGCTCCGTCCCGAACAGGCCGAGCGACTTCACGGTCCCGCCCGTTCCGCCGAACACGATATAATCACCGACGTTAAAGGGCCGCAGGATCAATAACATGATCCCGGCCGCAACGTTGCTCAGTGTGCCCTGAAGCGCAAGACCGACAGCCAGTCCCGCCGCACCGAGGACGGCGATGAGCGAGGCCGTCTGGACGCCGAATTGCGCAAGGATCGTTATAATCGCGACGGCAAAGATCGCGTATTTCGCAAACCCGGCCAGAAATCCGGACAGTGTATTGTCGAGCTGATTGACTTTGCGAATACGGGCGCTGACCCAGTTGCCGATAACCCATCCGGCGATCAGGATCAGAACCGCGCTCAAAACACGCATGCCCCAGAGTGTCAGGACATCAAGATAGGGCGTCATCGAACCGGCCTCCATAAACAATTCCTGTCATCCCCGCAAAGGCGGGGATCTTCTTATTCCCTTGTTTCCAAAAGATTCCCGCCTTCGCGGGAATGACGATTCTTGTATTAAAAGAGCTTTTACAGAGTTCCTTTTACAAGATTCTTCGGCCGCTATGCGTCCTCGGAATGCGATATTATTTATAGGTCCTGACCCTAGTACGTTTTAAGGTGAGGATCAAGCCGATGCTGTCAGTCGGAATGAGGTTTGGGTAACCTGCATTCACAATTCCAAGCGATTACCTCGGGATTATGGGGCTGTAAAATATTAGAGAGAATTTATATATTGCATTCCGGGTCAAAACCGGATACAAAGACGCCGTTCCGGATTATGTACAATTATAATAATAAATGACGGACACGACAGGGAGCATTGGGGGATGCCGGCGACTGCGTACAAGACCGCCACAGCGGCGGCAGGAAATGATCATAAGGGTGAACGCCGACCTTTCGAGGATTTTCAGATCCCGGCGCGGTCGGCGTGGGCCGTTCTGGCCGCCGTTTATGCCCGGCGCGGCGAGCGACAGAAGATCTATCAGATCAAGGAATATCTCTATTTAAAGCGATTAAGAGATCAGGCCGCGCCCTATGATGAGGCGCGTTTTTTTTGGCTGAAGAAAAACGTCATCAAACCGATCCTCGGTGAGACCGATACCGGAGAACGGGTTGCTGTGTCTCGTAACGATGCGGCAACGCCGGCTGAACGGGATTTTCTTGCGCGGTATGAAGGCCTCATCGGTTATCTGGAAGATCTTGTCGCGGACAGGGATGATGTCATCGGCGCGGCAATGGACCGGGCAACGGCGGCGAACCGGCGAAAAATTGTTGCGGCGTCCGCTTTAAAAGCCGATATTGATCACGGGAAAACTTTCTGGGATACGGATGATCCGCGTTTCAAAGGCGCGGAGCATCTCGTCGCAAACTTCCCGGACTTCGTCAGAAGCAGCCTTACGAATTTCATCGGCCGCCTTAAACAGGCCGAAGGGCTCGCGCGCAAAATCAAAACAGATTCCAAAAACCGGGAAGAATTCAAAGCCGGGCATGGCAAGGTCCAGAAATTCCTGGAGGAATTTAACGGGCGGGAAGACATCACGCTTGTCGATTTGATGTATTATCTCGTCAACCACCGGGGCGCGACAACGTTCCGGGACAGCACGTCCTTTTTCTATGCCATGGCGGAGACCCTGTTCAGCGGGATGACCGTCGAGCTTCCCTCGGAAGAGCAAACCCGCGAAGGCGTCGATATCGCGCATAACTGTGTCGATCCGGAATATCAGGACCGCGTTTATGCGTTAAAGCTCGCAGATCTGAACCTGAAATACGCTTTCGGACTGACGCCGGAGGAGATCGATCTCTTCGGGACGATTGTCGGCACGGTCAGCACGATCATGCGCGGCTACGGCATCGACCAGATGGACGACCGGATCAAGCAGCATATGCACAATTCGGCCGATCACTCCCTGCGTGTCTGTATCACAGTGGCGGGGATCAAGAGAACGCTCAAAAGCCAGTTGGAATACCGCTATAAAAATAGAGAAATCAGCCCAGAAGATTACGCCCGCGAGACCGAATACATCGACGCCTATACGAAATATCTCGTCAAAAAAGCCTGCATCCATGACGCTTCGGAATTCCTCGGAGAGCTTCTCGGCAACAACCTTGTCGGCCGGACGGAAAAGGAACAGCGTTTTCTACGCCGTCTGCGCAACCAGATCGAAGATCATGTCTTTGACGCATACACATTGAAAGAGGCAGAATTTCGCCTGAAAAACGGCCCGCACAGGGACAGATGGGCTGCGCACGGAGACATCCCGGAGGCTCTCGAGAATTCTCTGAAAAACGGCGGAAAATACAATTTCGATACGCCGTTCGTCGATGCGGCATTCGATGTCATTGAACGCCTTCAAACCAATCACGAGATCGTTACCCTCCGGCAGGTCGGGCGGATCAATGCGGAAGGGAAACATGAAAATTCGGAGACGATGACCGCACAGGACAATCTCTATACCTTCATGTATGCCCTCTCGAAAGTCATCGGCAACAAGGCCGAGACGACAGACGCCGCGGACCTTGCCGAGCATGAGCGCAAACTCTATTACCAGCGTCTTGCCCTTGATGAGTATATGCAAGCGAACCGGACGGCGGTTGAGACCGGCGCGCCGCTGCCGCACAAACCGAAAGTCACGCAAATTTTCGGCTTGCCGAACACGGATCTGTCTTTGGACCGGTTCCTCAAACAGATCAATCTCTATAACTACGACGACTCTCTCTTTAAGAAATTTGTCCGGCAGACGATCGCGGACCGGAAAAATCCGGATATTTCAGAATGGGAGGCTGCCGTCCGTCAGAGATGCGCGGAGGAAAGCCTCGGCGAGTTGTGTCAGGAAGTCCTGCACTCCGCCAAGAAACACGCCGGGATCGTCGGCATGGATCAGGAGACGGTCGAGATTGCAATCCGTAAACTGTTCGGTGAGGGGATCACGATGGCGCAAGCGGAGTTGCGCGAATGCGGCCTGCAATATCTGCATCTTCCCGAGATGCTTCTGGCCGAACAGCGTTACCGCGTCCTTTCGACGGATGCAAGCGGGACGGTCTGGGGAAATCCGGAAAAGCCCGCCCAGCTTTTTGAGCCGTTTCAGGGGTTCGCCCGCGGGGTTGCCAAAACATTCGGATTCACCAGGAACGGCGCGTCCGAACTTCTTAAAATTATCAAAACACCGGCGCAGGCCCTGCAGCTTGTCCATCTCAAATACTATACGGAGAAAGATTTCCGGCGGCCGTTTGAAACGGCTGCGACACAGGAAACCGGCGGAGATGCCAGTCTGACCTTAATCGGTATGCTGGAAAACGGTCTTCGGGCCGGGCTCGATTCCAAGACCTTTGCAAGCTTGAATCCTCTTGTCACCTTTTCGCTCGCCGGGCCGCACAGAGCCGCCGAGGCGATCGAAAAATGCTACGGCCATGTCTTGAGCCGCTATAGTGAGGATATCGGCAAAAAATACGGGCTGGAAAACGCCGTTGCGATCATCAAGAAAGAGAAAAATCTCAAACAGGGCTTTTTCGAGAAAAACGAAAACGACACAACGAAATCCGGCGAACTGGCCGAGGATATGTATGCCCGGTTCGTGCGGAATTACGAGGGCGCCGAGGAAAATCATCTCGACGAAAAAACGGAGCAAAAGCTCTGGAAGATCTCTGAACGCGCAGAACGTTATATCCTTCGTGAAATGGTTTTGAACGAGATCGCCAAGATCGAGAGCCGCCGTGCGCAGACATTCGAGCCGATCCGCAAACGCGTGTTCGAAGACAAACTTGCAACATTGCGGGAAGCGGAGAAAACGTTGCGTGGCGACCGGTTGTTCAGGGCCCGGGCGAAATACTATAACGAGATCCGTTTCGGGATTGTCAGTGCGCTGGGGCTTGGCTTTGCCGTGTCGGGAACGGGGCTGGGCCTGCTCACAATACCGTTTACCGGCTTAACCGTCTCGACGAGCGCGATTTTCGGGCTTAACCTCGCTCTGGCGGGTGGCTCGGCGGCTCTGGCCGCGGTCAAAGGGCATTTGCGTCAGCTCCCGGCGACTCATGCCCTCCGGCGCGGTTTATCGCATTTGCCGCGTTTCGAATGGCGGCATGCCCCGCCCTCTGTCAAAGATGTTCAGGGCCTCGCGCATGGTGAGAAAATTTTTAAGGACAAAAGCGGTTTATATATCGCGGCCGGCCGAACGATCCGGGTTCCGGAAGGCGGTTATAAAAGCCTCGAAGAAGCAAAACGCCATCTCGACCGGACCTCTCAGAAGGCAGCGCCGGGATTTTTGACGCAGGTCTTTCACATGGCCGTTGCCGCAGGCGTGACGCCTGTTCTGGCTCTTGCGGATCGTTCATTGTCACAGACGGCGTTTGCCAATCAAAGCACGGCGCAGGGCATTGATGCGGGCGGGATTGTCGCGGATTCTGGTAAAACGCTTTTGACAAGTCTCTTCAATCAAGCCTCCGGCGGGCTGGCCGCGCTTGCGCAAGGCGCGCTTGCCGTGACGGCAACGCTCTGTTTTAACGGTCTGACGATCACGAATAATATTGAGTTGAAGAGACAGGAGCTTCTTAAGGCGGGAGAGACGCCGATCCTTTCCGCCATTAAAACAGACCTCCGCGAAGAAATTCTGGTCGGCGGAAATGAATCTCTTCTCAATGCTCTGCGGAATACCGGCGCGCGATTCAAAGGCACGCGGATCGGCCGTGCGGGATCGGCAACGGAAAAACTCCTGTTCACACGCCATTTGAGCGGCATGACCTACCGCATTCTCGAGAGACTCCATAGAAGACGGACCGAAGCAAACAAACTCGAAGCGGCGTAATTTTTTTCTTTACTTTTGAGGGCAAAACGCCATACCTTAAACGTATGGAACTCATCATGTTCGCATATGGCCAGTTGATGGTCGCCGTTTCCTTAGCCGCTGCAGCAGCATCCGCTGGTGCAGCCGCCGCCGCTTGTGCCGCCCGCTGAGCGGGCAAATCTTCATGACATACCCCTTCCGTGCGGCCCCTGAAAGATCTCCAACAGATCAAATGTATCTATTTTAAGGAAACAACATATGCTGATGCTGACGAATCCTGTAAAACAAACGACGAGCGACTACGATATTCTGACGGAACCGGTTATTGCGCCTTTGAGGCAAATTCCGGAGCCGTCCCGGTCCTATGCCCGCCCGCTCTTTGAAAACCTGCATAACAATCCCGGCGCGGAGATCCTGAAATACGCCAATGCCTGCAAACAGGAAGGCCGCACAATGATCCCGCTCGGTCAGGGCGAAAGCGATCTGCCGACACCCGATTTTATTACAGGCGCCGCGCAACAGGCCATGGGCCGGGGAAAAACCTTCTACAGTCCCATACTGGGACAGCCCGAACTGCGCACGGGACTTTCGGACTATTACCGCCGGATCTACGGTCTCGACGTCCCCTCGGACAGGATTGCCGTCACGATGTCCGGAACGGCGGCGATCAACATCGCGCTTCAGGCCATCGTCGAACAGGGAGACGAGGTCGTCGCGGTCACGCCGATCTGGAAAAACCTGCTCGGCGCGATCGAACTGCGTCAGGGCAGCGTACGGGAGGTCCGGCTGGACGAGCAGGACGGGGCGTGGTCGCTGGATCTCGAAAAACTGTTCGGCGCAGTGACGGACAAAACCCGGGCCCTGATCATCAATGCGCCGAACAACCCGACCGGCTGGGTCATCAACAGGACCGAGATGCAGGACATCCTTGATTTCGCACGGAGGAAAGGGCTCTGGATCATCTCGGATGAGGTCTACAGCCGCCTGATCTACGGCGCGGACCGCGCGCCGAGTTTTCTCGACATCTCTGCACCCGACGACCGCTTGTTCGTCGTGAACAGCTTTTCAAAGAACTGGGCGATGACCGGATGGCGGATGGGGTGGCTTGTCTTCCCGCCCCAGGCACATGACGTGATCTACGACACAATTTTGTACGACAACATGGGCGCGCCCTCTTTCACGCAATTCGGCGCACTGGCGGCGCTTGAGGAAGGCGAGTCTTTCCTTGCGGCACAGAAAGCCTGGCATGAAAGAGCGATGACGCTCGTCCATGACATGTATGACGACCTCGGCAATATCATCGCCGCGCCGCCGAAAAGCACATTTTACAGTTTCTTCAAAATCCGGGGGCAAGACGATTGCATGACGCTGGCCAGACGCCTGATTGATGAGGCGGGCGTCACACTCGCGCCGGGCTGCTCGTTCAGCAAGACGACAAACGGATATATGCGCCTGTGCTTTGCCATTTCGGAGCCCCTGCTCCGCACTGCGCTGGAGCGGATGCACCCCGTTCTCAAAAGTTATAAAAGAGACAGTTGATCTTCCGGGCGTCAGGATTTATCCTTGTGGGGAGTAAAGTCTACCGGCATTCGTTCTGAATGCCTGCCGGAACGTCAATTTGTATTCATTCAACAGCAACGGTTCGATCATGAAAATTCAGCGCACGACACAAAACCGCATGTCCCTGCCGATGACGATGGCGGCGTTCGCAGTAGCTCTCGGGGCTCTGCTTTGTATGGGCTCCTCCCCCGCCCGCGCACAGGACCCGACCCTTCTGGGGACCTACGGCGCGTGGTCCGCTTATGCCTTTAAGGAAGGCGGCAACAAAATCTGCTACATGGCGAGCACACCGGAGAAAGCCGAGGGCAATTACTCGAAGCGCGATGAGGTTTTCGCGCTGATTACCCATCGTCCGGCTGAAGGGACAACAAATGTTTTCAGCTACATTACCGGATATCCGTATAAACCCGGAAGTGATGCCCGCGTCAAGATCGGCGGAACGGCCTTTACGCTGTTTACGCAGGACGAGACGGCCTGGGCGCCGGACGCCGAAACGGATAACCGGCTTGCAAAAGCCGTTCGTGCGGGGAGCAAAATGGTCGTGACCGGCACGTCGAAACGGGGCACGTTGACAACGGATACGTTCAGTCTGAAAGGTTCGTCCAGCGCACATGACCGCATTTCGAAAGAATGCGGTGTGAACGCCAGGTGATGCCCGGATAGCGGGAAGCTCTCCGGGGTCTCCGATACGGAAGAGTGGGAGGGGTAATGAAATATATTGAGGTCTCAAAAAAAATATGTATTCAGGATTCCGTGTCGCCGGATATGGTTAAGGACTCCTTTATCGAAAAACTCAGAAGAGTTCTTGATATTGAAAAAGAAGACGGGACTTTGACGCGGTTCACGATTCACGGAACGACAGGAAATCTTGCCTGTCTGATGCGAGCCTCCAGAGTCGTGCTGAGCGTCGATTTCCGTTTTGAAAACGATGTTGCCCGTATTCTGGTTTCAGGTCATGCGCAGACGGCGCCGTCTCTGGTTCTGACCTATGTCTTTCTTTTTACGCTTGTTCTTCTCGCGGGATTACTGCCGGGATCGATCGAAACCAGTGCAGAAAGCAGCGGGCCCGCAGATGCAATGATTTTTCTTATCTTCGGTATGTTCATTCTTTATGACGTAAACAAGAAGCTGTCCGAACCTTCGGAGATGCTGGAATCGATCCTTTGCTCTTTGGAGACGGAATTCGGTTGAGAGACGGAAAGCCGTCGCAGGGTACGTGATACGCAGTACGCAGAAATTGTGCATTCCTGTTTCAGGAAACCCTGAACCGCTTGGCTCCCGGGAAAAGCTATGATACCTAATGCCCTGAAACCTGACCCTGAAACCGGTCTTTAGAACAGACGGCGTATATGAGATATATTGAAGCGTATAAAAAGACGGCCGATAAACTTGACGGCCTCATGCGGAAATTTCTGAACACAAGCAGGAAAATCGGGAAAGATTGCCTGAATTTTGGGGTGGCGAAGATCGGGTTGCGTCCACGGCATTTTTTGACCAGCCAAAATCGTCTGAGACTGCGTTTTCTGATTTTGCCTGCTGCCCTGCTTTGTGGAGGGCCGGTGCTTGCCGCTTTTTTCTCTTCGACATCGCAGCAGGCGCCAGGTTCGGAAAAATTTTTTCCCTATGCGCAAAAAACGGCTTTTTCCGACGCTGTTCAAGATGAGATGCGCGCCGTCTCGTTTACCGCGACCCGAGAGAAAACTGGACGCAGGGATCGAGATGACCGGGGGAATCATAGCTCTCAGCGTGAGGTGTCTCAGTCTCTGGGGCTTGTTTCTTTTTCTTCTACCGCCGTGGTCAGGGCTGAGAATGGGATGCTGATTCCTGCGCCGCCGCCGGCAAAACCGGCATTACCATTGCGCCGGACGCTCAGAATTGAATCGGGGGATACCCTTGCAGGATTGCTTCAGAAAAACGGTGTTAGCGGGAGCGATACATATAAAATCATCGAAATTATGACGCCGCATTTCGATCCGCGCAACGTGCGGCCGGGGCAAGCCATTGAAGTTACGTTTTCAGAAAAAGACAAGAACAGCGCAACCGGAATTTCTTCAGGCTCTGTAGAAGACCGGGGGCGAGATTTTCAGTCGCTGGAGATTCATATCAGTCCTATGAAGTATGTCTTTGTGAGCAAAGAAGGTGACGGGACGTTTTCTGCTGCGGTCAAAGCCGTTCCGGTCACGCGGCAGGTTCTTGCCGGCAAGGCCGATATCAAAGTGTCTTTGTACGGCTCTGCCGCAAAAGCCGGTATTCCCGTTCCGGTAATTTCCGAGATTATCCGTCTTTATTCCTGGGATCTCGATTTTCAACGCGACATCCGCAGGGGCGACCGCCTTGAGGTTCTGTACGACCGGTTTGTGACCGAAACGGGAGAGACGGCGACATCGGGGGATGTTCTTTTTGCCCGCCTGAACGTCAGGAGGGAAGTTCTTTCAATTTACAGGTATGAACTGGCGGACGGCACGGTAGATTATTTTGAAGAAAACGGGCAAAGTATCCGTAAGGCCCTGATGACAACGCCTGTTGACGGCGCCCGGATTTCATCCGGATACGGAATGCGCAAGCATCCGATTCTTGGGTACAACAAAATGCATAAGGGTGTTGATTTTGCCGCACCGACAGGAACGCCCGTTTATGCTGCGGGCGACGGTGTGATTGAACGCGCAAACAGGTTTAGCTCGTACGGGAATTATGTCCGGATACGGCATAACAGCACACTTAAGACGGCTTATGCTCATCTCCATAAATTCGCGAAAGGCATACGCTCCGGCGTCAGAGTAAAACAGGGACAAGTCATTGCCTATGTCGGTACGACCGGGCGTTCGACAGGTCCGCATCTCCATTATGAGGTGCTGGTTAACGGTCAGCAGGTCAATCCGAAATCCGTCGATCTTCCGCAAGGAGAAGCTCTGCGAGGAGAAGATTTGAAACGCTTTAAAGCGCATGTCGCCCGGATAGACAGAAAATACGAGGCCTTGGCAGAAGAAAATGCCCGTCTTGCACAGGCCGAAAGCGGCGGCGGGAGGAACGGGAATGACAACGTTTCAAATTGAGGTGTCTTCGGCCACGATAATTCCGTAACGTTTTGCAAATTCGGCAAGCCCGCCCTTGGCGAACTCGACACTGGCGACAAAGATCCATTTTGGACCTTCCCGGCGCAAGCATCCGCACAAGACGGCTGTACTGTTGGTTTGCTGCATGACCTCTTCGTCAAGCTCAAAACGAAGCAACTCGAAATTCGTTTCTTCATTGACAAGGCGGATGAAAACGTTCCGGACCATCGTGAAATCCTGGATTTTGTCCAGAGCGTCATAGATAGAGACCACAAAAACAATATCCTGAACGCCGTAGGGAATCTTGTTCAGGTTCAGTATGGCCGTTTCATCGTCGCCGTCGCCTGCGCCGGTTCTGTTGTCGCCCTGGTGCTGAACGGCCCCGTCACATCCTTCGAGATTGTTGTAGAAAACAAAATCGGAATCTTCCCGTGTCTGGCCGTTGATATCGAGCAGAAAGATGCTTCCGTCCATGTCGACCTGCTCGTTTTCGTAGGATTTCGTATCCCAGCCGATTCCAAGCCGGATGGTTTTGAGAGAGGGGTCGAGTTTGCGCAGATCGATTTCCTGCCCCCGTTTCACGTAGAACCGATCATCCTCGTCATATATCACGGGGCCGTTCGGGTTCCCGGGGCGATCCGGATTTTCCGATTCCGCTACTGCTGAAGGGGCAACCGGCAAAGGTGGCGGCGCAATATAAGGGGAAGACGGGTTTGCCTCGGGCGAAGTCAGAGGGTCGTCCGGCAGAGGAGGAAGCTCCGGTGAAGAAAAATCAGGGGTTTTCCGATCATCGTCGTTCTGCAAAGCGGTTTCCTAAATTTTGTGCATTACTCCGGATACTATACGCATAATTCTGCGCTCAGGCCAGATAAACGATATAGGTATGGGCCATAAACAGGATATACAGGCAGGTGAACAGGACCCCGCTCCAGCGCGGCAGGCGCCTGAAAACAAAAAGGAAGAAGCCGAGCAAGGCGGTGACCGCGATCATGATGCAAATATTGAAAACGGCCGCGCTACCGACTCCTGCACTAAGGTGCATTGGGGACACAAGCGACGTTACGCCTATAATCATCAGAATATTAAAAACGTTGGAACCGAGGATGTTCCCAATGATAATATCGCCCTGACGGCGCATGGCTGCGATGATGCAGGTTGAAAGTTCCGGCAGAGATGTGCCGAATGCGACAATGGACAGGCCGACAACAGAGTCCGGAACGCCGATAATTTCGGCTGATGTCTGTGCACCGCGGACAAGAAAATCTGCGCCGATGGAAATCATGGCCAGTCCGGCCAGGAGTTTGAGGACGGCCGTTTTATTGCCGGGTATATCCGGAGCTTCGATATCTGCGGCAACGGTTCGTCCTGTGCTCGCCTGACGGTATTGCCAGAATACATAACTTCCCAGAGCCAAAATCATGACCGCACCGAGAGGCCGTGAAATCGTCTCCATGCTCATTATCAGGAGCAGGCCGGCTGAGGCAATAACCGTAACATAAAGATCCCGCATATAGGACATCCCGGCCAGAGGAATTCCGACGACGGCGGCTGTCAATCCGAGAACGAACAGAATATTGGCGATGTTTGAACCGACGACGTTCCCGAGGACGAGGCCCGGGGCGCCGTTCAGATTGGCATTGACGGATACGATTAACTCCGGCAGGGATGTGCCGAACGCCACGATCGTGAATCCTATCAGCATCGGGGAAATGCCGAGGCGGTTGGCAAGATAAACAGCAGAATCAATAGTCTTGTTTCCACCCTGTATGAGAAGAATAAAGCCAAAGCCGAGCGCGCCGACCGCGAGAAGAAGCAGCTCTATTGTTTGTGTTTCAAGGCAATTGAGCATTACCGGCCTTTTTGTCCGTCGTCCCACTGGAGGCCGAACCCGAATGCACGGTCCATTTCCGCATGGCCGGGGAAATATTCGGTAAAGTTTTCAAGGCGGATTCCGTTACGGTGATTTGTCAGGCCGGCAATGGCACAGACGTTCATGGTTTCGTTATGCGCCTGAGGGCTGATGACCATTTTCGGATGGTCCGGAATCGTAACGACAAGACGAGGTTTGATGACACCCCAGTGCGGCGCGCCCTGATAAATATAGACGTAAATAATCATCCGCTTGATGTCCGGCCATTTCGTTCCGTTGATTGTCAGGAATTCGTCGTCTCCTTCGGCTTCGCCGGTCCGCTCATCTCCTGAAAGAGCGATATAGGGCGGTGTATCCACGTTGCCGTACTCGTCTCCGAAGGCCTGTAATATACCGCGTGTGCCGTTCTGAAGCTCATAAAAACAGCCGAGATCGACATCGATATCATGTTGTTTTTTGAGCTTGAGCAAACGCCCGAAAAAACTTGTGTCCGGAAGGATAAGGGGATCCCATGCCGCGCCGATAATAATTTTTCCGAATCCGTTTTCCGGCGGAGAAAAGGATTCACTTTCTCCCGGAACGCCAAGAAAGGACGACTCAGGCAGAGCCGCTTCATCGATATATCCGGCAGCGCCTTTGGCATTTCCATGCCGTGAGAATGTTTCCCGGCCCCGGGTGGCTTCGGTGAGCGAGTCGACACTGCTGCTGGGCAAAGACATGACCCTTATCTCCTTGGAAAGATCGGGATGATTGATAAACCTGAGGCCGAGCATAAACGATACGCAGCCGTCTGACAATCTATGAGGCCGGGGCAATCGACAAGCTGGAATGTTTCGGCTATTTTCTTCCGATGTCTGGATCCGAGCCTTTAAAAATTGCAGCGGCCGTGGCGATTGCATTTGCTGTCGCCGGGGTTTCGGATGCCGTCTCAAAATGGGTGTACCGGATAGAGCCGTCCGGCAGTGGCGTTGTCGCAGTTGGTGAGAAGCCGGCTTCTGAAGTTTTTGAGCAGGACGTGCCGGTAGTGTCCCTTCTTCCGGCTGCGGATTTGGCACGGGGCGAAAAACTTGCCCGGTCTTGCGCCGTTTGCCACAGTTTTGAGGAAGACGGACACCGGAAAACCGGCCCCGGCCTTTGGGATATTGTCGGCGCTCCGACCGCGCGGGAAGAGAGGTTCCAGTATTCGGACGCCATGGCGCAGATGGACGGACATTGGGATATCTCCACGCTGGACGCCTATCTTCGTGATCCGGACACGTATCTTCCCGGGACGACGATGAATTATATCGGGTTGCGGGACTCCGAAGACCGTGCGGCACTGATCGCCTGGCTGAAAACGCTTTCCGGAGAAAAGTTAATACGCAATCCCGGAATCTATGTCGAGCCTTGAAAACCGGAAGGTTTTCATTTGGCGAGACTTGATATCCGGGATCTCTATCAGGAGACCCCGAACAGTCATGCTCTTTCACGGAGATGACAAAGTGGGTTTGGGTTTTTAAGGGGCGTCAAGTTCTGGAACTCTCACAAGCACGGGAGATCTCCGATTAGTGGCAAGTTGCGGTAAGTCTCCTGCCCTATACTGTTCATCAAGCGGTTTTCCGGCGCCGGCTACAAACATTTGTTTCGGATCGAAGCCGTAAGCCGGATCCATGAAACGGCGGACGTCTCCGGGCGTGCGGAGATGTCCCAGTAAAAACTGTCCGTTGGTCATGCCTGTTGCGTCGATATACCTGAGCGGGCGCATGGCGGCTTCCCAGCCGGGAGCGGAATGCTTTTTGTGGTATGTTTCCAGAAGCGGGATCAGGTCCCGCAGGAAATGGCGCATCGTCAGTCCCCGGGCGGGATGGCCGAACGGCGCGTCGAGGATTTGTCCGTACCTGCTTTTGGCGCGCAGACCTGCGTATGTGGAGACTCCAAGCAGATTTTCGTGAATGATCTGCCGTGTGAATTGCGGTGTTGTACTGAAAATCTGCAATCCGTATTTTCGCCCCAGAAGATCGATAACCGCGCCTCGCAGGCCGTAATCGAGGCCGATCGGCATGACGAGCGCCGTTGCCACGGCCTCGGTTTCGGGGCCGGTTCCCAGAGGGCGCGTTTCGACGCCGAGTTGATAAACGGGGTCGTCTTGCGGATTTTGACGCGGGCGCTCGATAAATTTAAGTTTGGTCCAGCCCCAGGTTTCGGCCCAGGCCATCAGGAAGTCATAGACCGTGATCTGCGCGCCCTGCTCGATCAGTTTGCGGAGCGTAACCGGGTTCTTCGGATCGCAGGCGACATATTCCCCGGTTTCGTCCGGGCGCGTGAACAATGGGCGGTCGAAGACGGCCCGGATCATCCTGTCCATGTGCGCTTCGCCGCTCTCGGCCGGATCGTGCGTGAACAGCAACGGATTGCATCCGCCGCGCTCCTTGAGCCGCATCCGGGTCTGGATCATCGGATCCATCGGATTTTTGATGTTTCTCCCCAGAATATAGGGAGAGCTGTTGCCGGTCAGCGCATATAAAAAGGGTGTCAACGCCGAGAGGACCATTTCGGTTTCCCGCTGGGATCTGAGGTCCGTCGCGCCGGTCGTCGCCTGCACGGCCGTGCTGATGATGAAGTAAACGGCGTTGAAGAAGCCCATGTTTGCCAGGCCGGCGTCCATCAGGACGCGCTGGCGTCTATGGCTCTCCGGAACCCTGTTCCGCTCGGCGTCTTCAACTGTGGCATCCGGCAGGATCGGAAACGGGATCGGCTGGAGATCGTGTGCGACCATACAGTCTATCAGGGTTTCCATGTCCCTACACATCGCCATGAGATTCTCAATGGTTCCCCCGCGTTTGACAGCGAGAGAAGCAAGTTCGACCGTGTGCGATCCGGCTTCGGCTTTCGGGTCCAGTCCTCGCGCGCTCAGGGCGTTTGTCAATGCGTTGAATTCAGCTTCCGTGGCGAGTTGGAGATGCCCGCGAAAATGCGTCTCCCGCTCCGTGCCGCATTTAAGGTCTTTTTCCGGCGTCTCGCAGCCGTTCAGAAGATATTCGGACAGTGTTCTGATTGCCGCTTCAGCGTCTCTTGCGCCGGGCGAGTTGATGATGCGCGTGTCTTTCGTGGGGGCCGTCATGGGAGGAACGTCTCTCTCGTCTCTTTCGCCTTTTTATTGTTATAACGCAGTTTCTTGTTTTCATATATTCTTTAGCCGGTGACGTTATCAGGAAAATCCCGGGCGTTTCAATCTTTTTTTGATGGAGATCAGGTTTTATCGGAGCAAGCGCGCGAGGGCGGCAAGGGCGGCAGTCTCGGCGCGCAGGATATTCGGGCCGAGAGAGACCGGTCGGACGAAGGGGCGGCGGCGCAAATCCTGGATTTCCGCCTCTGAGAACCCGCCTTCCGGGCCGATCAAGACTCCGCAGTCTTGTTCGTATGTTTTGAGAAGCGGGGCGGCTTCGTCTCTCGCCGCTCCGGTGAAGAGCGGCAGGAAATCCGGCCAGTCCGACAGGGCCCCGGCGAGCGGGCAGAGCGCTTCAAGCGCCGGGAGGTCGAGGCGTTCGCATTGTTCCGCTGCCTCGATGATCTGTGCCTGCAGACGCTCCGCTTTCAGCGTCCGGGTTTCCGTGTGTGCCGTCAGGACCGGGCAGAGCTGTGTTGCGCCAAGCTCTACGGCTTTTTCGATCAGGATATCCATGCGCTGTTTTTTGATCGGGGCGAAAAGGAGCACTCTTTGCAGGCGGGTCTTTATTTCCGGCTGCGGGCGCAGGCAGGTCTCCGGGGTCAGGGTTACGTCTTTTTTCCCGATGTCTGTGATTCTGGCGCGCCATTCGCCGTCCGTCCCGTTGAACAGGCGGACGGCATCGCTTTTCTTTTTGCGCAGGACGTGCGCGAGGTAATGCGCCTGTCCGGGGGCGCAGGAGACAGGTTCTCTTGCATGCAGGGGCGCTGCGATATAAAGTCTCGGCAGTTTCCAGTCGTCCTGCGGGGAAAGGGAGTGTCGTTCGCTCATGTGCCCAGATAACACGAAAATGCATACCGATATCAAGTCTGGAGACTGGATCGACCGGATTTTGCCGCTTGGGCTCCGGCCTTATGCGCGTCTTGCCCGGCTTGACCGGCCGATCGGGTGGTGGCTGTTGCTCCTGCCGTCATGGTGGGCGATTTTGCTCGCCTCCGGCGGCGTTTCGACGCTCGGTCCCGAGGGCGCGGTCGATTTGTGCCTGTTCTGGATCGGGGCGATTGTCATGCGCGCCGCCGGATGTGTGATCAACGATCTCTGGGACCGCGATCTCGATCGCCATGTCGCCCGCACGGCCGCGCGGCCGCTGGCGTCCGGCGCGGTCAGCCGGGCCCGGGCTTTCGCGTTTCTCGGCGCGCTGCTCCTGTGCGGCGCGATTATCCTGTTCCAGCTTTCTCTGCTGGCGATCCTGCTCGGTCTTCTGTCTCTTCCGTTGATTGTCGTGTATCCGCTCATGAAGCGCTGGATCTGGTGGCCGCAGATTGTTCTCGGTCTCACGTTCAATTTCGGCGCGCTGATCGGCTGGGCGGCCGCGACGATGTCGGTCGGGCTGCCTGCGCTGCTCCTGTATCTCGGCGGGGTCTTCTGGACGCTGTCATACGATACGGTCTATGCGCATCAGGATCTTGAGGACGATATGACGATCGGGATCAAGTCGAGCGCCCGCTGGCTCGGCGATCCGGCCCGCGCGAAGAAATGGGTCGGCGCGTTCATGCTTTGCGCGTGGGCTTTGATCGCTTTTGCGGATCAGCTTGCCGCGCCCGGTGTTTTCAGCGCGTTCCTGATGGCGCCCTCTGCCGCGCATCTGTTCTGGCAGTGGCGGCGCTGGGATCCGGCGGATCATGAGTCTTCCTTACGCATTTTCCGGTCCAACCGCGATTTTGGACTACTCGTTCTACCGGCGATGATGATCTGATGTTTTCGGCTCTTGTCACGAGTTTTCTTTTACGGTAGGGTATATGAACTAGTCAGTCTGGTTATAGAGAAACGTTCATGAAAAAATGGCAGTTACAGGAAGCCAAAGCAAAATTTAGCGAGGTCGTTCGGCGCGCCTTGCGGGAAGGGCCGCAGGCCGTGACGCGGCACGACCGGGATACGGTCGTCGTCATGTCCATGAAGAGTTACGAAAAGATCGCCGGGGACAGAGCCCCGAAAGATCTTCTGAGCGTTCTGCGCACGGCGCCGTCCTGCGGCGGTCCGGAATTGTTCCGTTACGGGAATGAACGGGAGAACGGGAACGGAAAAGGAAACGGGGAGGACGGCGATGTATCTGCTTGATCTTGATGTGCTCTCCGCCGTTCGGTTTCCGAAGGATCATCCGGAGCTCATGACGTGGTTTGAGGGCGTGAAAAGCGCCGAGCTTCATACGAGCGTTCTCGTCATGCAGGCTCTGTTCGCCGGGGTCGAGCGGCACGGCCGGGACAATCTGGCCGATGCGCTCAAGCTGCGGCGGTGGTTTCAGGAACTGGCGAGCGGGTTTGAAAACCGGATCCATGATGTGGATCTGGAGACGGCCTTGCTCGCCGGGAAGCTTGCCAGCAAAGATACTGGACGGTCCAGTCTTTTTATGATGACTGATTACCAGCTTCTTGCAACGGCGTTGCGCTTTCAGCTTATCCTCGTCAGCGGACGGCGTATCTGGTCCGGCGTGGAGGACGTGCGGATTATTTCCCCGTTTCAGGAATAGACCTCTTTCCTAACTGAACCTGAACTATGGATAAGAATAAGTTACAAAATCAACAAAACTCACCACCCTTGTCTGTTTCGAAAGTTTTATAATCCTTTCCGACCGGCAGCGTTATATAGCTGGGGTTAAAGGGAGGTCTTTCCGGATATTTGAGCTTCGCCCTTGATGAGCAGTTCTCCCGGCTTTTTGGCGGCGAGCTTTTTGCGGGCCTGTGCATAGGAAGGATCGTTCCAGAAAATCATGCAGCCGTTGCATCCCCGTCCGCAGCATCCTTCCGTTCCCAAACGCGGCGTTTTGGGTGTCCTTTCTGCAGATGAGGCTGCTTGCTGTTCATCAAGAGCCAGTGCGAGGGCTTTTTGTCCCTGTGTGTAGGTGTTTGAATTATGGCTTTGCCCCTCTGTCTCAAGACGAAGGGCGCGGCGATCCTGTTTGAGGCGTGCGCGCTCCGCCGCGCTTAAGGCGCGCTCCTTGCGAACGATGCTCATGGGCACAAGCAACCGCCGTATATCTTCGGGATCCTCATGGTCAAAAGCCGAAAAAGGAATGAAAAGGGCCTGTTGCTGTCCGGCATGAACGGCCTCCACCGTTTTGCCGTTTTCCATCCGGAACGCATAAAGCCGGAGCAATACGACGCGCTTTGAACGGGCCGGCACAAGCTCGAAAACATCCCCGGCTTCCAGCTTGTTCTTAACCGTCATGACAAGACCGTCATCCCGAACCTCGCGAATAAATCCCGCATACTCCCATTCGGCCAGCATCGACGTATGTTCATAGCCATGAGCATAACGGGTCAGGCGGCCTTCATGAAACGCGAGCGTATATCCCCTGTTCCCGATCATCTCCAACTCGCGCATGTAGGGACGCGGCGACCAGTTCCCGGGATCCTCGCACCAGTCATCAATCGCTTGCCGGTACGCACGCGCCGTCAGGGCAACATAATAAGGGCTTCGGTTGCGTCCCTCGACCTTGAGCGTATCCACACCCAGATTCAAGTAAGAATCCAGCTTCGGCATAAGGCATAAATCTCTGGAATTCAGAATATAGGCTCCGCGCGCATCTTCCTCAATCGGCAAGAGATCTCCCGGACGGTAATCCTCCTCCAAAAGAAATTCGAAAAGATCCTGATTACGCTCGTCCAGCTCCAGTTCCCGGATCGATCCGTCCCGCAATTTCAGATGGAGCTTGTAATGCCAGCGGCAGGAATTGGCGCAATTTCCCTGATTGGCCCCCCGTTCGGCCATAAAATTCGACAAAAGGCAACGTCCCGAATACGTCATGCACATCGCGCCGTGGACGAAGACTTCCAGCCGGATATCGGGACAATTCTCGCGAATTTCGGAGAGTTCAGCAAAACTGACTTCACGGCCGAGAACGACGAGAGCCGCCCCCTGATCCTGCCAGTACTTCACCGTAAGCCACGAACAGACATTGGCCTGCGTCGAGACATGCAAAGGAATTTCCGGCGCATGCGCCCGGAGCCAGGCGAAAACGCCCGGATCCGCAACGATAAGACCGTCCGGTTTTGCTGCACGAATAGTCTCCAGATAATGCGGGAGCTTCGGAATATCCTTGTTATGCGAGATCAAATTCAGCGTCAGATATACCCGCACGCCGTGCGCATGCGCAAATGCCATACCGTCAATGACGTCTTCCAGCGTGAGTTTGGATTTCGTCCGCATGGACAGGTCCGGCGTGCCCATGTAAATCGCATCGGCGCCATACAGGACGGCGGCACGTATCGTCTCTGGAGATCCGGCCGGCATCATCAATTCCGGCTTTTTGCGCTGTGTCGTACGAGGCATGCCGCACCATATGGCAGTTTTGCGGAAAAGTAAAACGTTGGCGTTATTGAAAATTGTATGGGCGGTTTTTCCGGCAATTCCGTTTGCATTTTCCGGATATCTTTGTTTAAGTGATGCGGGTTTAACCTTCTCGAATCAGTTTTCACTATATCCACCTGTAAAATTAAAAAGGTACATAAAATGGCGAACAAAAAAGCAAACGGAAACGGTGCGGGTGAGCCGCAAGCAACTGCGCTTCCGCTTTTCTATCAGAAACCGGAACCGCTGGATGCGAAACGGCATGCCGCACTTGCTCTGCGCAAAAATTTCGGCTTCGGATTTGCATCGAAAGTCAATGCCGTTCCGGTCAATCTCATTGAAATGCCACAGATCTGCCACTTTTATCCGATCGCGTTCAGTCCGGATGAAAATGCAACACCGGTTGCACTGATCGGCGTTAGGGACCATGAAAACCTGTTCGTTGACAGCGAGTCCGGCCAATGGCTGGAAGACGCCTACGTTCCGGCTTATATCCGCCGATATCCGTTTATTTTCTCCGAGCTTCCGAACTCGGATCAGATGACGCTGTGCGTAGATGCCGTCCCGGAAATCGTGGAAAACGGCGGAGAGCAGAAATTCTTTGCAGAAGACGGACAACCAACCGATCTGTCGAAGAACGCTCTGGAGTTTTGCAAGTCCTATCATGCGGCGGCGATGCAAACGATTGAGTTCGGCAAGGCTCTTGCCGCAAGCGATTTACTGGTCGAGCGCGCTGCGGAAATTCGTCTGCCCGATCAGGGCCGGATCAATTTCTCCGGTTTCCGGATTGTGGATGAGCAGAAACTGAATGCGCTGGATGACGCCACCTTCATGGAATGGCGCAAAAAAGGCTGGCTGCCGTTCATCTATGCACACCTGTTCTCCGGTGCGCAATGGCAGCGTCTGACGCGTCTTTTGAATGCGCGGACCCAGAAGAAAACTGCGTAGATTCGTATTCAATATTTTTATTATAGGTCCTGCCCCTAATACAAAAACCGTCATCCCGGAGAAAGCGAGGAGGATGACAAAAAAGAGGTTTTTGCAGAGGTTCCTATCTTTACACCTTCAAATGCAGGACTTCCGGTCCTGCATTTGTTTTTTCTTTTCGATTCATGTCTTCGAAGGTATCGTCGTTTCATGACGGATAAACTCTCTTCCTCAGTCTCGCCTTTTTCTTCGCCTGTTTTGCGTGTTGTATTCATGGGGACGCCGGATTTTGCCGTGCCGCCTTTGCGGGCGTTGCTTGAGGCGTCCGGCGTCGAGTTGGCCTGCGTCTATACACAGCCGCCCCGGCCCAAGGGGCGCGGGCATAAGGTTCAGCCTTCGCCTGTGCATCGTCTGGCCGAAGAGGCCGGAATTCCTGTGCGAACGCCCAAAACGCTGAAAGATCCGCAGGCGCAGACCGCGTTTGCGGCACTGAATGCCGATCTCGCGATTGTGGCCGCTTACGGGTTGATCCTGCCCGAGGCGGTTTTGCATGCCCCGCGTCTGGGCTGTGTGAACGTGCATGCCTCCTTGTTGCCGCGCTGGCGCGGGGCCTCGCCGATCCAGCATGCGGTTCGTGCGGGTGATCCGGAGACGGGCGTTACACTGATGCAGATGGCGCGCGGGCTGGATACGGGGGCGATGCTGCTGCGCCGCTCCGTGCCGATTGCGCCGCGCATGACGGCGTCCGATTTGCATGACGCGCTTGCTGTGCTCGGGGGGGAGATGGTCTCCGGTTTTATTGCGGATGTTCAGCACGGTGTTCTGCCGGAGGCCGTTCCGCAGGACGATGAGGCGGCGACCTATGCGAAGCTCCTGACGCGCGAGGACGGGCATGTCGACTGGGCGCAGAGCGCGGTGGAGATCGACCGGCAGGTCCGGGCGTTTCATCCCTGGCCCGGCGTGCGGACGTTTTTGAATACGGGCGCTGCGCCGCAGATCTTGCGGATCATCCGGGCTGTGCCGGCGTCTTTGTCGCGTGATGCGGATCCGGGAACACTGCTCGACCGCGCCGGGCATGTCGTTTGTGGCGGGGGCAGCGTTCTTCGTCTTGAAGCCGTTCAGCCGCCGGGCGGAAAACCGATGGATGTGTCTTCGGCCTGTAACGGGGGGTATCTCGCGCCGGGCATGCGGTTTGTGTCTTCTGCTTTGAAATAATGCGAAATATTTTGCAATATTCCGAAATAATCTGTGTTTTGCGAGAGGATCGCTGGCGATTTAGGATTTATCCATGTCCTTCGGATGACGTTAAATGGTGAACAGGGAGATCAAAAACAATGTGTGGGATTATCGGGATTATCGGGACGCGGGATGCCGCACCGCAATTGCTGGACGGGCTCAAACGCCTTGAGTATCGCGGGTATGACAGCGCAGGGATTGCGACCCTCGTTAACGGGCATATCGACCGCCGCCGGGCGCAGGGGAAGCTCGTTCATCTCGACCGTAAACTTCAGGACAGTCCGCTCGCCGGAACGGTCGGGATCGGACATACGCGCTGGGCGACCCACGGCGGTCCGACCGAGAATAACGCGCACCCGCATGCGACCGCGAAAGTTGCCGTCGTTCATAACGGCATTATCGAGAATTACGCGGTTTTGAAAGCCGAGCTTCAGAAAGCCGGTCACGTCTTTGAGACGGATACGGACACGGAGGTGATTGCGCATCTCGTGACCGAAGAACTGAAAACTATCAAAGATCCGGCCAAGGCTGCGTTTTCGGCTTTCAAACGGCTGGAAGGCGCGTATGCCGTCGCGATGATTTTTTCCGGCGAACATGATTTGATGGTCGGCGCGCGGCAGGGGACACCGCTGGCTGTGGGCTATGGCGAGGGCGAGATGTTTCTGGCGTCCGATTCCTATGCGCTGGCTCCATTGACGCGGAAAATCTGTTTCCTTGAGGATGGCGACCGCGTGATTGTCCGTAAGGACGGCGTCGAGATTTTCGATATGGATCTTGCGCCGGTGACGCGCGAGGTTCGCATTACGGCACAGAGCGGCGCGAGCACCGGGAAAGGCCAGTACCGGCATTTCATGCTTAAGGAAATTTATGAGCAGCCTGCTGTGATCGGGGATACGCTGAACTCGTTTATCAATCCCGCGACGGGAGAGATCAGTGTGCCGGACGAGGTTCTGGACCGGCTGGCCGAGGCGCCGCGCTTAACACTCGTGGCGTGCGGGACGGCGTCCTATGCCTGTTTTGTTGCGAAATACTGGTTTGAGCAAATTGCGCGGCTTCCCTGCGAGCTTGATGTGGCGTCCGAATTCCGGTACCGCGAAGCTCCGATGCCGGAAGGCGGGGCGGCTCTTTTTGTGTCTCAATCCGGGGAGACGCTGGATACGCTGGAGGCCCTTCGGTATTGCAAGCGTCAGGGGCAGTCCGTGCTTTCGATTGTCAATACGATTGAAAGCACGATCGAGCGCGAGTCCGACGCTGTCCTGCGGACTCTGGCCGGGCCGGAGATCGGGGTGGCATCGACGAAAGCCTTCACGACGCAGTTGACGACGCTGGCTTGTCTGGCGTTGGCTCTGGCTGTGAAGCGCGGGACGATCGATGCTGCGCGGCAGGCGGAGATGAGTGAGGCTCTGCGACGGATCCCGGCCTTGGCTGCCGATGTCCTTCTTCATGACGGCGCGATCAAGGCGATTGCGCGGGAGATCGCCGATGCGCGGGATGTGCTGTATCTTGGCCGGGGGGCCTTGTTCCCGCTGGCACTGGAAGGCGCTCTCAAGCTCAAGGAAATTTCCTATATCCATGCGGAAGGCTATGCGGCCGGAGAGATGAAGCACGGGCCGATTGCTTTGATCGACGAGAGCGTGCCGGTGGTCGCTGTCGCGCCGGGGAACGATCCCTTGTTTGAGAAGACGGCGTCGAACCTTCAGGAAACCTATGCGCGGAACGGTCAGATTTTGATGATCTCGGACGAGAAGGGCTCGGCTGCGATGGCGGAATTTGCGCGCTGGACGATTACGCTTGGCGATATTCCGGCTTTTGTTGCGCCTATTCTGTACGCTCTGCCCGTGCAGCTTCTGGCGTATCATGTTGCGGTGGCGAAAGGAACGGATGTTGATCAGCCGCGTAATCTGGCCAAAAGCGTTACGGTGGAGTAGACTTCTGACTTATGAGTGTTCGTGATGAAATTCTGGCTCTGAAGGCGTGTATTCAGGATCTGGTGATCGGTCAGGACGAGATTGTCGACCGGCTGATCGTCGGCCTTCTGGCGAACGGGAACCTGTTGGTTGAAGGGTTGTCGGGTCTGGCCAAAACGCGCGCGGTTCAGGCTCTGGCCGGTCATATCGAAGGCCGGTTCGGCCGAATCCAGTTTACGCCGGACCTGACACGCGCGGATATGTGCGGCCGTGAGGATTACGTGGAAGTGGACGGCGCCCGGAAATTTACGTTTATCGAAGGGCCGATTTTCGCGAATATCGTCCTTGCTGACGAGATCAACCGGGCTCCGGCCAAGGTTCAGAGCGCCATGCTTGAAGCGATGGAAGAGCATCAGGTCTCTGCCGGGGGACTGGCGCATAAACTTCCGGATCTGTTCATGGTTATTGCGACGATGAACCCGTCGGATCAGGAGGGAACGAACGCTTTGCCTGAAGCCCAACTCGACCGTTTTCTCATGCATGTCAACGTTGATTATCCGGACGAGAACACGGAGACGAACGTGATCCGTCTTATTCGCGCAGAGGAGCGCCGCAGAGCCCGAAAGGCTGGAAATCTTGATGCAGGTGAGAAAGATGCGGACACCGGTGCCGTCAGGAATGAAGAACCCGCCTTTCGTTTGCCGCAGCAAACAATTTTCGAAGCGCGGGCAGAGATCCACGATATCGATGTCCCGCCCGAAATTGAGAAATACATGGTCTCGATTGTTCACCACACGCGGCATTCCGAGCGAATCAATTACGAGATCAAGAGCTTTATTCGTCTGGGGGCCAGCCCGCGGGGGGCTCTTGCTCTGGATCGTTGCGCGCGGGCTCATGCCTGGCTGGAGGGACGGACGGCCGTTACGGATGCCGATGTGCGGGCGATTGCGCTCAATGTTCTAAGGCATCGCGTTCTTTTGACCGAGCGCGCGGACAAACACAACACAAAGTCAGACGAGTTGATCGAGGATATCATCGCGGCGATTCATGTATAGGGCTTATTCCTAAACCATGTCGATCTGGATGTGGTCGAAGTAGAGTTGCTCTTTTTCGATGTTTCCGATTTCCGGCGCGTCCGCCCAGGAAGATAGCCAGCGGTCTTCCCCTTCCAGAAAGATCCGGCCTCTCGCCGGGGCGGCGAGTTCGGCGAGCGTTGCGCGCCGGCGAACGTCCTTCTCTGCTTCTGCGGGAACGAGTTCGAGAAGCGGATCTGTCGCTTTGTATACGCACATGGTCTTTCCCTCTCTTTTTTCTGTCTCTATTATTTCCGTTCCGTCTTACAATTATCGTGCCAGATTGAAAAAGGCGGAAAAGCTTCGTTTTTCAGGCGGGTTTGTATCAAATCCCGTTTTTAAATGCGAAATGCAATGCGTTCTGCTGTTGTTTTCTTTTTAATAAAGGTGGCTTTTGACCATGACAAACGAACAGGATCCCCTCACCATGTTGCCGGCCCGGTATAACGATCTTGTGTCCGCAGACCAGATTGCGGCGTGGACGGATAAGTATTTTATGAAGACGGCGAAGATTGCGGCGCAGGCTGTAAGCGATGACGGCGGTGATGGAACCGAGGTAACCTATGCGCTGTTTAACCGTCAGCCGCTGATCTTTGCGCCGGGCTATGTGTTGTCGTGGCTGGATCGCGTTGCGAAAACGGCGGGTTTTCAGATACGCGCGGATTTGCGCTATGACGAAGGTGACCGCGTTGATGCCGGGGAGCCTGCGCTGTTTCTGACAGGGCCGATGCATCTGATGGCTCCGCTTGAGACTCATATGCTTCAGAAAATGGGGCCGTGCTATGTCGCGGCATATAATGCGTGGAAGATGGCGCGGGCATTGCCTGACGTCACGTTTCTGGCGATGGATGCGCGGCATTGTGCGGGGATGGAAATGGCCGAGATCATGGCGTATGGGGCCGGCGTCGGCAGCCGGGCGGCGCAGAAGGACGGCGCGCGCGGCTTTATCGGGAACGCGACGGACGCGACGGCGCATTATTTCGGCAACGATCAGGGATACGGCACGATGCCGCATATGTTGATCGGGTATTATGAGAGCACGGCCGAATCGGCTCTGGCCTATCATAAAGCGTTTCCGGACGAACCGGTGACGGTTCTGGTCGATTATTACGGGCGCGAGGTTTCGGACAGTATCGAATCGGCGCGGGCGTTGCCGGATCTTGCGCGCGCGGGGCGTTTAAGCGTGCGAATCGATACGAACGGGGCCCGGTATCTGGAAGGGCTGGACCGCGACAAGTCCTATGCCGTGCTCGACCGATTCGCGCCGCGTTCCTTCCGGGGGCAGGATCTGAGCGATTCGGAGCTGGGTCATCTTCTCGGGACCGGGGTCAGTGCCGCGGCCGTCTGGCATTTGCGCGATTCGCTCGACCGGGCCGGATTCGAATCGGTGAAAATCGTCGCGTCCTCCGGCTTTACGCCCGAAAAATGCCGGATGATGGGGGCTGCAAATGCGCCGATCGACGTCGTCGGCACGGGCTCCTATCTTCCGATGGAATGGACCAAAACCTATACGACGGCCGATGTCATTGCCTATGACGGACGGTACAAAGTGAAGGAAGGCCGGGCCTATCTTATTGACCGTCATCAAAACGGAAAATCCCGCAAAAAATTGAGGCTTGGATAAAATTTTTATGAATCAGAGACTTCCGGGAATCTTGAACAACAGAGCCGAAAAAGCCTTAAAAATTGATTTTGATCAAATTGTGTTGAGCATATGTTGTGTATCATAATCGCATAAACACCAGATATTGGCCGTGTCGCCATATCTCCCAAAAATAACAGTTTTCTCTCAGACTCTCTAACATGCGGAGGAGTTCTTATGACCGCAGATACAACCCTTGCCGACAAAAGAGCGGCGCAAAATTTATCTCAGGTGGCGCAGCCGAAACAAAAACAGGATCAACCAAAGACCCTGAAAATCGTCGATCTGACGAAAGGGCATGAAGGGACGATGGTCGATTGTTCCTACACGGTTGGTGAGTATGTCGGCAAGCAGGACTGGCGAATCAATGCGAATGCGAATACCGGGTATTCGAATGCCGGGTTGATCAACAACGTTGCCGGGAAAATTATTGCGAATTACTGGCTCGACGAAGTTTACACGGCCGAGGAAGGTCTCGCGCACCGGGAAGGCGCCGTGCATATTCACGATCTGGATTGTCTGACCGGATATTGCGCGGGCTGGTCCTTGCGCGCCCTTCTGAACGAAGGTTTTAACGGCGTGCAGGGGCGCGTGGCGTCTCGTCCGCCGCGCCACTTCCGCGAGGCCCTCGGGCAGATGAGCAACTTCATGGGGATTCTGCAGTCCGAATGGGCGGGCGCGCAGGCGTTCTCGAGTTTCGATACCTATCTTGCGCCGTATGTCTTCCGTGACAATCTGAGCTTTACCGAAGTCAAGAAAGCGATTCGCCAGTTTGTTTACAATCTGAACGTTCCGGCGCGCTGGGGGCAATCTCCGTTCACGAATATCACGCTTGATATTACGGTGCCGGAAGATCTGGCGAATAACTTCCCGACATATAACGACGAGCATCTCTTCAAAGGGCTCGACGATCTGGACCTTCTGTCCCGGGCGCAAAGCCGGGATCTCGGGATCCGCTCGCTTGAAGATATGACCTATGCCCACTTCAAGCCGGAAATGGAATTGATCGACATTGCGTATTACGAAGTGATGACGGAGGGGGACAGCTCCGGGAATCCGTTCACCTTCCCGATCCCGACGATCAATATCACGGAGGATTTCGAATGGGACGGCCGGGTTGCGCGCGCGATCTTTGAGAACACCGCAAAAGTCGGAAGCTCCTACTTCCAGAATTTTGTCGGCAGCCAGTACATGAAAAACGAGAACGGCGAGCGGGTTCGCAATCCGGAGGCCTATTCTCCGGGGGCTGTGCGCTCGATGTGCTGCCGTTTGCAGCTTGATCTGCGCGAGCTTCAAAAGCGCGGGAACGGCCTGTTCGGATCTGCCGAAATGACCGGCTCGATCGGGGTTGTGACGATCAACATGGCGCGTCTGGGGTATCAGTTTAAAGGCGATCTCGAAGGCCTTTATGCCGAACTCAACCGCCTCATGGATCTTGCAAAATCGACGCTCGAGAAAAAACGCCGCTTCGTGCAGGAAATGTATAACCGGGGGCTGTATCCGTACACGGCGCGTTATCTGCCGTTTCTGCGGAATCACTTCAGCACGATCGGGGTCAACGGCATGAACGAAATGATCCGGAATTTCTCCGGGGATACGCTGGACCTTACGTCTCGGGAAGGGATCGATTTCAGCCTGAAAATGCTTGATCACATGCGTGAGCGCATTCGTGACTACCAGCAGGAAACCGGGAACCTCTATAACCTTGAGGCGACGCCGGCGGAAGGGACGACCTACCGTTTTGCCAAGGAAGACAAAAAACGCTTCCCCGATATTCTGCAAGCCGGTCAGGGCGACAATATCTATTACACGAACTCAAGCCAGCTTCCGGCGGATTGTACGAGCGATCCTTTCGAGGCTCTGGACCTTCAAAACCGCCTGCAATGCAAATATACCGGCGGGACGGTTTTGCACCTGTACATGAACGAGAAGCTCTCTTCTGCCGAGGCCTGCAAACGGTTCGTCCGCAAAGTGATCGAGAATTACCAGATGCCGTATATCACGGTAACGCCGGTCTTCTCTGTCTGTGAGACGCACGGCTACCTGAGCGGCGAGCAGCCGGTCTGCCCGCATTGCGGGGAGCGGACGAAGGTCTGGACCCGGGTCATGGGGTATTTCCGCCCGGTCGACAGCTTCAATATCGGCAAACAGGGCGAGCACCGCGAACGCGTCCACTTCGTCGAGGATCACATCGATACGGGTGATTTGTTTAAGTAATGTGCTAAAGGAACCTCTGCAAAAGCCCCTTTAATACAAAAATCGTCATTCCCGCGAAAGCGGGAATCTTTTAGAAACAAAGAATTGAAAGATCCCCGCCTTCGCGGGGATGACGGGTTTAGGGTGATCGAACACGCTCATGATTTGCACACTTCAGTCTATTCATAATATTACGCCATTCAGTATGCAGGATTTTCCCGACCGCACGGCCTGTATCGTGTGGTTCGCCGGGTGTAATATGCGGTGTCCGTATTGTCACAATCCGGAGCTGATCAGCGGGAAGGCCGGGCGGATGGGCGAAGAGGATGTCTTCGCGTTTCTGGCGGGCCGGGTCGGTCTTCTGGACGGGGTTGTGTTTTCCGGCGGAGAGGCCACGCTGTATCCGGGGCTTGTCGATTTCGCGCTGAAAGTCAAACAGATGGGCTTTCTGGTCAAGCTCGACACGAACGGGAGCCGCCCCGAAGTTCTGGAGCAGCTTCTTTCCGGCGGGCTTGTCGATTTTGTCGCGCTGGATTACAAGGCTCCGCAATCCAGATTTTCCGAGATCACGCGCGCCAAACGTCCGTGGGAAGCGTTTCACCGTTCTCTCGAGCTTCTTGCGGGCGGGGCGCACAAGGTTCCGTTCGAGGTCCGGACGACGATCCACAGCGCGCTTCTGGATCTTGACGATCTTCAGGAAATCCGGGGCGACCTCGAATCTCTGCATTGCCGCGCGCCGTGGTATATCCAGAATTTTATGGATGCCGATGAACTCGGTCTGGGGGATTTGCCGGAAAATACCTGGCGGGCCGATGCGCTGTCTCCTCTTCTCGACAATCCGCCCATGCCGGTCCATCTCCGGAATTTCGGGTGAATCTTCTTTTTTGCGCAGGGTAATCGCTTGAAAAAATTCGATTGCACTAACCTTTTGATATAATTTAATTTCGTCATCCTCCGACTTGTTCGGAGGATCCATTTATCCGCTCGCGCGGGCTTTGGAATGGATCCTCTGCATGCGCAGAGGATTGTCTGTTGAATGTATGATACACGATACTGGTCAGCAGCTTTTTGCTGATGCTTCCCCCGGGGCGGCCGCCC
>JANQFU010000043.1 GCA_028277665.1 Alphaproteobacteria bacterium
GTCATAGAGTTGTTTAAACGCGAAGGTCCGGAGTTTCGGAGGAGAACTCCGTTTCTGCGGGACGCCGCGTAAAATAAGAAAAACGTTTTCTCTGGATCACCGCGATCGCCGGGATGACGTTGGTTTATACGATTTTAAAGCCCTCTTATCCATAGCTGAGGTTAATACGCAATCCCGGAATCTATGGCGAGCCTTGAAAACCGGAAGGTTTTCATTTGGCGAGACTTGATGTCCGGGACCTTCATCTTAAGACCCCGGTTCTGCGCAAAATCTCCGCTTACGCGGCGTTTTTGTTTGCCCGGGGTTGCGATTTTGGGGACGTTAACCTTTTCCGGACAGTCATGCGTTTTCACGGGAATGAGGGGAAGAGGAAATTTTACGGGTTTTCAGAATTCTGCTAGTCTCTTCCCATTTCCAGAAATTTGTCTTTCCGCGCGCAGACAAGCTTGTCTGCCGGAACGGTGTCCAGTTGGCGAAGGGCTTTCTTGATGTGCTGTCCGACATGCTGGACCGCCCGGTCCGGGCTTCTGTGGGCGGCGCCGACCGGCTCCCGGATGACGCCGTCGATCAGTTTTAACTCAAGCAGGTCTTCCGCCGTCAATTTCAGCGCGGAAGCGGCGTCTGCTGCATAATCCTTGCTCCGCCAGAGAATGGAGGCGCAGCCTTCCGGCGAAATCACGGAATAAACGGCATATTCCATCATGAAAATGCGGTCGGCCACGGCAATCGCGACGGCGCCGCCGGAGCCGCCTTCGCCGACGACCACAGAGACGACCGGCACACGGACGTTCAGGAAGGATTCGATCGCCCGGGCGATGGCCTCAGACTGGCCGCGCTCCTCGGCGCCGAGCCCGGGATAAGCGCCGGCCGTATCGACAAGCGTAACAATCGGCAAATTGAACTGTTCGGCCATTTCGGCCAGCCGAACGGCCTTCCGGTAGCCTTCCGGCCGCGCCATGCCGAAATTATGGCGGAGACGGTCTTCCGTGTCCCGGCCTTTTTCGTGGCCCATGACGACACAGGGGCGGTCGTGGATGCGCCCGATCCCGCCGATCAAAGCGCGGTCTTCTCCATACTGACGATCTCCCGACAGAGGGGTAAAGTCGCGCACGAGTCCCTTGATATAGTCGGCGAAGTGTGGACGGTCCGGGTGACGGGCGACCTGAAGCGTCTGGGCCGGGCTGAGGCGCGTATAGGCCTGCCGCAGCATCCGTTCGACCTTTCCCTGCATCCGGGAAATCTCGTCGACGATATTCAGATTTTCATCGCCCTTCATGAATTTCAGTTCGGCGATTTTCTTTTCCAGTTCAATGACCGGTTTTTCGAAATCCAGAAAGTTCATACTCATCCACACCCTGATAATGAATACCAGACAGGCGGCTCAAGCCGCCTGTCTGCCAATCGAATTGTGCTGAAGTCTAGCGTTTTTCGTGCAAGACACAAGAAAAAAAGACGGCGGATCAGTTATCCGTTCCGGTTTTGCCTTTGCCGAGCGGGTGCTTGCCCTGCACGGTTTTCTTGAGTTTGTCGCTCAGCATATGCGTATAAATCTGCGTCGTCGCGATGTCGGCGTGGCCGAGCATTTTCTGGACGGAGCGCAGATCTGCGCCGTTGTTCAGAAGGTGGGTCGCGAAGGCGTGGCGCAGGATATGCGGACTCACGCGGTCCGGATCGATATCCGCCGCATGGGCGAGATCCTTGAGCAACTGCGCAAAACGCTGGCGGGTGAGATGGCCGCTATCCGACGTGCGGGACGGGAAGAGCCATTTGGCCTGGGTCCCTTTGTCGTCTTCGGAAATAAACTGTGCGCGCATGGCAATATATTTGTCAAGCGCCTTGCGGGCCGTGTCGGTGAGCGGCACCATCCGGTCACGGCCGGCTTTCCCGCTGACCATCAGGAATTGCTGATCGTCCCCGATAGAGGACATCGGCAGCCCGACAAGCTCGGAAACCCGCATGCCCGTAGCGTAAAGCATCTCAAGAAGGCAGACGAGACGCAAGCTCTCAGGCGTTCCCGGCGCACCGGCCGTTTTAATCAGAACGTTGACTTCCGACTCCGAAAGCGTTTTCGGCAGCGTGCGCGTTTGTTTCGGGCTGTCGATCGTCGAGGTCGGATCGTCCTTGCGCATGTTCTCGGACATCATGAACCGGTAGAACTGGCGCAGGGCGGACAGGCGGCGCGCAATCGTGCGCACGGAGGTCTGCGCGCCTTTATGATGCGTTTTCTTGTGCAGATCGGTCAGATAGGCTTTCAGATCATCCGTGCTGGCCTTGTCGACATCCGACTTGCGTTCCTTGCGTAAAAACAAGGACACATCCGTCAGGTCGCGGATATACGCCTGTCGTGTATTCAGCGCAGCACCGCGTTCGGAACTCAGCATATCCTCAAATTTATAAACCGAGGAATGCAATTGCGGTTTTTCTTTCGGCGGACGCCCTGGACGAGCCATAATATTTCTCCTTGCAACTTTACTTATTCATGCGCCGTCAGAACGTCTCTTCCAAGCGCCACAGACAATTCGTCTAGCCCCACAGTATTCAGCGTCAGGAACGCTTCATACAAAACCCTGTGCGATGATCCGGACATCCCCCCGTCGCGAAAAACATGCGCAATAGTCAGAATCACCTCTCCGATTGATAGATTGGAACGCATTTTTTCAAAACTATCAATCGAAACATGTAAAGGCATTACATAATTGTCATCCCTTGTCAAGTCAATTAATTTTTCATATAAACTATAGTAATTATCTTTCAGGTTCTTGGAGAAGACATAAGAGGAGAGGACTGCAAGGGCTGGAGCGCTGTAAGAGCGGCTTTTAATAAATTGAAACATCTCTTTTTTTTGGTCCGGCGCTGCGGCGATTTTTCGCAGGCTTGCGGCAAGGTAGAGGGAGACAAGATCCTCTTCCGTGACTTCGGAAGCGTTAGAGCTTTCTGTGAATAATTGTGTGAATAAGTCCTGTATTGTCTTGTTCCAGGCGGGGGACAACGGAACATCCGAGGCGGAGATCAGGCGCAAAAGGGCGAAAACGGTCTCCGGATCCTGGTCCTCCGGCGGGGGAAGGTGAGCGGCGACATCGGCAAAAGGCAGAAGCGGGACAAGGTCGCGTTCCGCTTTTATCGCGGTCAGGACATTCTTTGTCTGGGGCGCGCCGTAAGGGACATCCGAAAGAGCCTGATACAGGGCCGGAAGGCGCATCCGGTCCGGGACTTTGTCCGGATCATCAGTCGCGGAAGCCGGCAAAGCGGCAGCGGCGTAAGCGTCCTTGAGATCGTCCACGCTCAATAATCCATAAGAAACGAGCGCGGTTGTCAGAGTCAGCCGGGCTCTCCGCGCGTCCGCGTCCACGTCCATCTTGCCGGGATCCGCCGCCGGCGCGGCGCGGTACAATTGCAACAGGGCGGCCGTGGCGGGAAGATCCTTCCATGACACGTCCGGCGAGAGGGCAACCCGTCCGGTTCCGAACAGATAAGCCTGCAACAAAGGCGGCAGGACGGAAAGATCCGTCTTTCCGGTCAGGACGAGCCTTTTTTCCGGATCTTCGAGATACGCGGCGGCTTTGTCGTTGCCGGCGGCCTTTCCGTCAGCCTGAAGCGGCTTGAATGTCTGCCCGCAATAAAAGGAGACATCCCCGAAAAAGGCCTGAAGATCATCCGCGTCGCGCCGGTAGCGCTTGTCCTCAAGAAAACCGGGCGCCAGCGCCTCAAATTCAAGGCAGGCGAGCGCCACGTCCCCGCGTCCGAACAAAGCCGTAATCCCGGCACGGAGCTGTCCGGCGGTTTGCGGCCCGTCCGGGATCAGGGCGTACAGATCGGCCGCATCATCGTAAAACCCCATCCGGACAAGCGCCTGAAGGCGCAGGTCGAGGAGATTGTTCTCTTCGTCCGGGCGGACGTTGTTCCGGATCAGGGCGGGATTGGTCGCGCTCAGGAGCAGGCGGCGCAGATACGGCACCGTATGCCGGTTGGCGGGAAGCGTATCGATGGCCTCCAGCGAGTCCGCAATAAAACGCCGCCGCCCGCCGTCCCATACATCCCGGCCGAGTCCGCCGTCCTGAAACGAAGAGAGCGTGCCCAGCGATTCCTGACAAAGCTGTGGACAAACGGAATCCTCTGCGGTTTTCGCCTGCACCGGCAGGGAAAAAACAAGCGCTGCACCGAAGAAAAGAAGGAGGGCCGTATAAGGAGTATGTCTGTCTTTCATGCTGTTAAAGCCTTAACACCGATATATTGACCGTCTCGTCATCCCCGCGAAGGTGCATGACTGTCCGGAAAAAGTTAATACGCAATCCCGGAATTTATGTTGAGCCTTGAAAACCGGAGGGTTTTCATTTGGCGAGCCTTGATATCCGGGATCTCTTGTTTGGAGACCCCGGTTCTGCGCAAAATCTCCGCTTACGCGGAGCTTTTGCTTGCCCGGGGTTGCGTTATTGGAGGCGTTAGCCTTTTTCCGGACAGTCATGCGTGAAGGTGGGGATCTTCCAATCACTTGTTTTCAAAATAAGTCCTGTTATTAAGAGATCGATGTTCTGTATGTTCAGGTCAATCTTGTCCGGTCTGCCCGGCATCCTCCGGGAAAAAACGGTCATTGGGGAGCGTCTCGGTATGGGCGGACGGCGTCACCGGGACGTCGATTACCGCGAAATAGCCGAACCCGCCGATAAAAGCGGCGGCGCCGAGAAAAAAGAGTACCTTGAGAATTTGCATTATTCGGTCCTGTTCGAAAGCGGATATTTTCCCCTGAAAGTATGGACCCTAAGGCATGCGTTTGCAGACATCAAGAGATCTATTCTCAATTCCGGCAGAACGTGGCATATTGCCCGCATGACGTCGAAAATATCTCAAAGTGAGCGGATCAGGGCCATCAATGCAAAACTCGACCGGCCGGTCGTCCTCATCGGTATGATGGGGGCGGGGAAAAGCCGTATGGGGGCGATGCTGGCCCGGGCGCTGGACCGGCCTTTCATGGATTCGGACCGGGAGATCGAGGCCGCCGCGGGAATGAGTATTGCCGACATTTTCGAGCTTCACGGCGAGCAGGCCTTCCGGGACACGGAATTGCGGGTCTTCCGCCGTCTGCTCGGAGATCGGCGGGCTGTGATTGCCTCGGGCGGCGGCGCGCCGGTCCAAAAAGAAACCGGGGCGATGATTTTCTCACAGGCGCTCACTCTCTGGCTCAACGCCGATCTTGATATTCTGCTGGAGCGGACGGCGAAATCGGACCGCAGGCCGCTCCTGCGGGTCGATCCCGAAAAAACGCTCCGGGATCTGATGGCCAGACGCGAGGGGATCTATGCACAGGCGGCCCTGCATATCCCGACGGAAAACACCGGGCCGAGACGCACGTTAAACAAGATACTGGAAACGCTCCATGACCATTTCTACCCCGCAGACTGAAACGATTCATATTGAACTCGGCCCCCGCAGCTATCCGATTCATATCGGCGCCGGCCTTGTCCGGGAGGCCGGATCGGTCCTCGCCGCGCATCTGGCGAGCAGGCCGAATGTCTATGTGCTGTGTGACGAAGCCATCTGGGACGAGACGGCGCCCGTTCTTGAAGATGCGCTTTACCGCGGCGGAGCCGGGCATATCGAAAAATTCCGGCTCCTGCGCGGGGAGGGGAGCAAGACCTGGGGACGCTTGCAGGAAGTGACGAACTGGCTCCTCGAACAGGGGGCGGACCGCAAGTCTGTAGTCGTGGCGCTCGGCGGCGGTGTAACGGGCGATCTGGCCGGGTTTGCCGCGGCGGTCTATATGCGGGGCATCCCGTTCATTCAGGTCCCCTCGACGCTTCTCGCGCAGGTGGACAGCTCCGTCGGCGGCAAGACCGGAATCAATACCGATCAGGGCAAAAATCTGATCGGCGCGTTCCATCAGCCGCAATCCGTCCTGATCGATCTGGACCTGCTGGACAGCCTGCCGGACCGGGAACTCCGCGCAGGCTATGCGGAGGCGCAGAAATACGCCCTGATCGGCGATCCGGAACTGTTCGCGTGGCTGGAAGATGGCAACGCCGGCAAAATTCTGGCCCGCGACCGGGCGGCTCTGACCCATATCATCCGGGAATGCTGCCTCGCCAAGGCGCGGGTCGTTCAGGAAGACGAGCGGGAAGGGGGCGTCCGCGCGCTTCTCAATCTCGGTCATACCTTCGGCCACGCTCTGGAGGCCGCCGCAGGATTTGACAGTGAGGCGCTTTTGCACGGGGAGGCCGTCGCGGCGGGGTGCGGGCTGGCGTTCGATCTGTCCGCGGAACTCGGCCTGTGTCCGCGCGAAGACGCGCAAAAGGTCGCGGATCATCTGCGCCGGGCCGGCCTTCCGGCATCCATCTCCGATATCCCCGCCGTGAAGGACGTGCCGGCATCGACCTTCCTTTCGCATATGCGTAAGGATAAAAAGAATGCGGACGGGCGGATTCGACTCGTTCTCGTGCGCGGGATCGGCGACGCTTTCATCGCGGACGATATTCCCGAGGACAAGATCCATGACGCGCTCGTCCGCAGCCTTGAGAGCAAGTAAGGGAATAGGGCATATTGAGAATAAAGAAACCCCAGCTATGGATAAGGAGACTTAAAAATTTTATAAACCAACGTCATCCCGGCGAAAGCCGGGATCCAGAGAAACGACACCAACCATACAGCGAAAACGCTGCTATATTCTATAGTGTGCTTAGTGGTTTTAAAAACTGGATCCCGGCTTTCGCCGGGATGACAGCAACCGTGTTTTTCAATTTTTTGAAGCGTATTGGGGTTGCCACTTACGGTTGTCGCGAATAAGAGCGTTGAGTGTGATGAGCAATTGTCGCATACAGGCTGTGAGAGCGACTTTGGCGTGTTTGCCGTTTTTGCGCATCCGTTCGTAGAGTTTTTTGATATCCGGATTAAACCGGATAGCGGCGCATGTTGCCATATACAAAGCGTTGCGCACGGTCTTTCGTCCGCCGTGGATATGGCGTTGCCCGCGCATGGCGCCGCTGTCCCGGTTGAAAGGGGCCAAGCCCGCCAGCGCGGTAATCTGGGCGTGAGAAGCATTTCCGATCTCGGGCAGGTCGGCGATCAGGGTTGACGCCGTCACATTTCCCACGCCTTTGCAACTGGTCAGAATTTCGTTCCTGTGCGTGCACTCCTGATCCTTTGCGATAGCGGCCTGAATACGCTCTTCACAATCTGCAATCCGGGCTTTCAGTGCGTCGATATTTTCTGTGATGTCGTCCCTGGTTTCTGCTTCTGCGGCGTGTTCAAGATGCTGCGTTTCCAAACGCATCAGGTTCACCAGCTGCCGGCGGCGGCGAACATGTTCGGCCAATGCGGCGGGCCGTATATTACGGGCCGGTTCGGGGTGCATGATCGCGCCGTATTCGGCGATCACGCGGGCATCGATAGCGTCTGTTTTGGCCAGAATGCCTTTGGCGCGGGCGAAGTCCCGGATTTGCCGGGCATTCACCACGGCAATGGGCAATTTTGCAGCTTGCAGGGCCGCAACCATCGGGCGCTCGTACCCGCCCGAAGGCTCGCAAACAATGATGTCCGGCGGCGTTTCGCCAAGCGCAGCCACGAGGCGGCTCAAGCCTTTCGGGGTGTTGGGAAAGCGCGATGGGTGTGTTCCGGGCAAACCGTGGACATC
>JANQFU010000092.1 GCA_028277665.1 Alphaproteobacteria bacterium
CTGGCCATGGATACGATCCGACTTGAGCTGGGGTACGGGCTCCTGCCGCTCGTTCAGGGCGAGAATGCCAAACTGACCGACCAGATCAAGGGATTGCGCCGCCAGCTTGCCGAGGATCTCGGCTATATCCTGCCCTCCGTGCGGATACAGGATAATCTTCAGCTTGCCTCCAATACTTACGTGCTGCGGATCAAGGAAATGGAGGCCGGGCGCGGCGAGGTTCGGCCCGGGATGCTGATGTGCATGGATCCCGGCGGAGCCAAGATCCCCCTGCCCGGGGAAAACACGATCGAGCCGACCTTCGGCCTTCCGGCGACATGGATTGAGGAACGCTACCGCGAGGAAGCCCATTTCAAGGGCTACACGGTCGTGGACGCCTCGACGGTCGTCACCACGCATCTGACAGAGATCGTCAAGGACAACCTGCCGGATCTTTTGTCCTACGCGGAGACCCAGAAGCTCCTCGACGAATTGCCGAAGGAATACCAGAAACTCGTCGGCGATATCATTCCCGGCCAGATCAGCGTCGGAGGGCTTCAGCGCATCCTGCAACGCCTGCTGTCCGAACGGGTCTCCGTGCGGGATCTTCCGGCCATTCTGGAGGGGATCGCGGAAATCGCCGGGTATACCAAAAACGTCTCGATCATGACCGAGCATATCCGCACGCGCCTCGCCCGCCAGCTCTGCGAATCCCATATCAGTCCGCAGGGTTTCGTGCTGCTCGCCACGCTTTCCCCGGAATGGGAGCAGGCGTTTGCCGAAAGCCTCATGGGCGACGGGGAAGAGCGGCAACTCGCCATGGCCCCGACCCGGCTTCAGGACTTTATCAACGCCGTCCGCACGGCTTATGAACGGTTTTCGCAGACGGGCGAATCCCCCGTCCTTCTGACCTCCCCCGGGATCCGGCCTTATGTCCGCTCGGTCATCGAGCGCTTCCGCCCGCAGACGGTCGTCATGAGCCAGAACGAGATCCACCCCAAGGCCAAGATCAAAACCCTGGGGCAGGTTTGAGTTTGAGGCCTGCCCCAATCCCACTATGGATAAGGAGTGTGCTTTCCGATAAGAATAAGACATATTCTTATCGGAAATTGTACCGAGCAAAGCCCAAGAGACACATGGGCGTCCGTAGGGACGGAAGCATGCCCGGCACTTGAGGGCTCGCATTTAAAATGTCTGATTTTAAATGCGAATAACTATATAAGGAGAACTTACGCCGCCTTCAATCGTCTTCGCAGAGTTTCAGACCGCAATGCTCGACAAACGGCTTAAACCCGGCATCGCGGGTCAGCAGCGCGGCATCGTGATCGAGACAGCACTGCGCAATCAACGTGTCCGGCAATTTAGGGCGTAGACCGCGGGAAATCAACTCCGCCCGCGTCAGCCCCGCCCGTTCCCAAAACCCGTCAAGAAGAGGCATAAGCGGATATTCCCTGACATCCTGACGTTTACTGTACGGAAAACGGGGATCGCTCAGGATTTCAGCAAGGACCGGCGGCGGAATATACAGATTCCGCCCGCAGATCGCTTTTCGAAAACGCTCGATATCCGGGCCTTCCCTGATTTCGATGAAGGGGATAAGGACGCTTGTGTCAACAGCCAGCATCAATCGTCTTCCCAGCTTCTCATCTCTTCCACGGTTATGGACGGTTTGTAAGATCCCTGCAAAGACAGAAGCTTCAGACGTCCCTGCATTTTCACATATTCATCAAGAGAGCGGCGGATAATATCCGTTGTTCCTTCTCCCGTATAGGCCTTCGCCCGCTCGAGAATATCGCGCGGAACTTCGACGGTGATTTTCTGCATATCCTGATCGCGGCGCATCGTCCCGGTCCTTCTGTACAATATGGTTTATATTAACCTGAACTATGGATAAGAATAAGTTAGAAAACCGACAAAACCAACCGTCATCCCGGCGAAAGCCGGGATCCAGTTTTTAAAACCACTAAGGACACTAAGATATCTGTGATTAAAGGAGAACTTGATGCCCTTAGTGTTTTTGGTGGTTATATAGAATATAGCAGCGTTTTCGCTGTATGGCTGGTCTCGTTTTTCTGGATCCCGGCTTTCGCCGGGATGACGTTAGTTTATAAGATTTTAAAGTACTCTTATCCATAGCTGAAGTTATATTACCATACGGAACGACCAGCATTCAAGACCAGTGATTATCCCATATTCCTGACTTTCGCTTCGACCTGGCGGACGATGTGATCGACAAGGTCTTCTTGTGAGGTGTCGATTTTGTGGCTGGGAATCCCGCCGACATAGATTTTATGCGTTCCCCGCCCTCCGCCGGTCACGCCGATATCGGTCATCAGCGCCTCTCCGGGGCCGTTGACGACGCAGCCGATAATCGAGACCGTGAGCGGTTTGGAGATATGCGCAAGGCGCGCCTCCACCATCCGGACGGTCTCGATAACATTGAACTGCTGGCGCGCGCAGGAGGGGCAAGCAATGACGTTTACGCCGCGGCTGCGCAGGCCGAGCGCCTTCAGGATCTCATAGCCGACGCGCACCTCCTCGACCGGATCGGCCGAGAGAGAGACCCTGATCGTATCGCCGATCCCGGCCCAGAGCAGCGCGCCGAGCCCGATCGCGGATTTGACCGTCCCGGTCCGCAGCCCCCCTGCCTCGGTAATCCCGAGATGAAGCGGGTAATCACAGGCATCAGCCAAGAGGCGGTAGGCCGCTGCGGCCATAAAAACGTCGGAGGCCTTGCAGGAAATCTTGAAATTGAAGAAATCGTTATCCTCAAGGATCCGGATGTGGCGCTGCGCGGATTCGAGCATCGCCTGCGGACAGGGCTCTCCATATTTCTCGAGGAGGTCTTTTTCGAGCGAGCCTGCATTGACGCCGATCCGCATCGAGCATCCGTGGTCTTTCGCGGCCTGGATAACGTCCCGGACCCGGGATTCCGCGCCGATATTGCCCGGATTGATCCGCAGGCACGCCGCGCCGTTTTCCGCCGCCTCGATCGCGCGTTTGTAGTGAAAGTGAATATCGGCGACAATCGGCGCGCTGACGCCGGAGACAATCTCTTTCAGCGCGGCGGAAGACTCCTCGTCCGGACAGGAGACCCGGACGATATCCGCGCCGGCCTCTTTCATGGCCCGGATCTGGGCGATTGTTGCCGCTACATCCGTTGTCGGCGTATTCGTCATGGACTGGACGGTGATCGGCGCATCTCCGCCGACATCGACATCGCCGACCCGGATTTTCCGGCAGGCACGGCGGGGGATCTCCCGCCACGGCCTGGCATGAGCATCCGGATTACTCATCATTTGCGAGCCTCAGTTTCTCCAGCCACGCGCGATCCAGAAAGACATTCCGGCGCACATCGCCCGGCTTGCCGAGCGGCGCCAGTTCCACGCCATCCAGAATGATCGCGATCCCTCCGGCATTTCCGGTCGCCAGGATAAAGTCTTCCCCCTCTTCTTCCGGGAGCGTATAGCGGTCACCGGTTTTGAGGATCGCGGACAAAACCGCGTTACCGTCTTCGTCCCGGATTTCAACCCAACTCGGGTCTTTTGCCTCGATCACAATGCCCCGCTCTGTTTCCGCAGGAGGTGGAGGCATCGTTTGCTCTTCCGGGAGAGACGGCGGAACAAGCGGAACCTCATTTGTATCAGACTCTCCAACTTCAGCGGTTTCCGTTTCTTCGGAAATGGGCGGCACAAAATCGCCAGGTTCCGCCTGAACGCGCGGCGGCGGTTCGGGGATTCGTGTAACATCCGGGTCAGGGGCCTGACCGCCCGGCGGCCAGAAACTCCACAAAACAAGCAAAACGATGAGAGCAACGGCAGAACCAAGCAAAATCCGCAAATCCGGCATCCGGGTCTCGGAAGCCGCCACAGGAAAATGGAGTTCGGGATCCTGTGCCCGTCCTCCCGCCTGGACTTTGAACAGATGGATCATCCGATTACCGTCAAGGCCGAGATATTCCGAGTAGGCTCTTAAAAATCCGATCGCGTAAACCTTGCCCGGCAGAAGGTCGAAACGGTCTTCTTCCATCGCCTGAAGCTGGGACGGGCGAATGCGCAGAGTTTGTTCAACATCTTCCAGCGAGCGGCTGTAATGCTCCCGCGTGCGGCGAAGGATTTCGCCCACGGACATTTCCGTATGAAAATCGCCACTGCGGTAAATGTTGTCTTCCAATTTTCGTCCCGTTCCCGTTACGCTTTTTGCGGATCGTCCAGACCGAACGCCCTGTGCAGGGAGCGCACGGCCAGTTCGAGATATTCCTCGGCGATCAGAACGCTGATTTTGATTTCCGAGGTCGAAATCACCTGAATGTTCACGCCTTTATCCGCCAGCGCCTGAAACATGTTCTGCGCGACACCGGCATGAGAGCGCATCCCGATTCCGACAATCGAGACTTTTGCAACGTCCGTATTTGTCACGATTTCATGAACCGTATCCGTGCATTCCTTTTTCAAGACATCAACCGCCGCGTTCAGGTCTCCGCGCGGAACGGTAAAAGTCATGTCTGTCGCCCCGTCATCCTGGGACACGTTCTGGACGATCATGTCGACATTGACGTTGGCTTTTGCCAGCGGCGTAAAAACTTTCGAGGCGACGCCGGGGATATCGGCGACGCTGCGCAATGTGATCTTGGCTTCGTCCCTTGAATAGGCGATCCCGTTGACGACTTCTTTTTCCATGATTTTATCCTCATCCATTACAATTGTACCGGGAAGATCGCTGCCGACCTCTTCCGCGAATGTTGAAAGCACCTGAAGATTGACCTTGTGCTTCATTGCCATTTCGACCGAGCGCGTCTGAAGAACCTTGGCCCCGAGCGAGGCCAGCTCCAGCATCTCCTCGTAGGAAATTCTCGGGATTTTCCGGGCCTGGGGGACGATCCGGGGGTCGGTTGTATAGACGCCGTCTACGTCTGTATAGATATCGCAGCGATCGGCGCCGACCGCCGCCGCGAGAGCAACCGCCGTCGTATCGGAGCCGCCGCGCCCGAGCGTCGCAATCCGGTTGCATGTGGAAATTCCCTGAAATCCGGCCAGAACGGCGACTTCCCCGGTACGCAGACGCTTTTCGAATTCATCGGTGCGGATATCCTCGATCCGCGCCTTGCCGTGGACGTCATCGCATAAAAGAGGCACCTGCCAGCCCATCCACGAGCGGGCCTGAATGCCGCGCTTTTGAAGCGCAATCGCCATCAGTCCCGCCGTGACCTGCTCTCCGCTGGACACAACCGCATCGTATTCACGGGCATCGTGAACCGGACTGATCCCCCGGCAGTAATCGACAAGCTGGTTCGTGACGCCCGCCATAGCCGAAACCACGACGGCGATCTCATGCCCGGCTCCCGCCTCTTTTGCAACCTTGTCCGCCGCATGCTCGATTTTCTCGAGATTTGCGACCGACGTCCCTCCGAATTTTGCGACAATTCTGCTCATGTTCTTCTTGTACAGCGTGGGTTTATGATCAAGTCTTCTACCGATAACCCAAGAAACGTGATAGATAAAGAGAGAAGTGTTTCTTTATGTTATGAAGGGCGAATTAATATGACAACAACCTCCACGGAGGAAATCGAACATTTTGAGCGGGACGCCCCCCACTGGTGGGATGAAAGCGGCCCTTTTGCCTCGCTGCATCGCCTTAATCCCGTGCGCCTGACCTATATCAAACGGCAAATCTGCGCGCATTTCGGGCGTGACGCAGGCAGCATGACCGCCCTGAAAGGGCTCAAAATTCTTGACACCGGATGCGGCGGCGGACTCGTTTGCGAGCCGCTGGCCCGTCTTGGCGGAAGCGTGACCGGCCTCGATGCCGGAAGCACGGCGATAAGCGTTGCACGCTCTCATGCCGCGGAAAGCGCACTGGATATCACATACCGCGAAGGCATGATTGCCGATGCGCCCTCGCGGAGTTTCGATTGCGTGCTGGCGCTTGAAATCCTTGAGCATGTCGACGATCCGGCGATTTTCGTGCACGATTGTCTCCGCGCCGGCAAACCCGGAGGTCTTGTGATTTTCTCAACGCTAAACCGGACCCTGATGGCCCGTCTTCTGGGGATTTATATGGCTGAATACGTCCTGAGATGGGTGCCGCGCGGGACTCATCAGTGGGAAAAATTCATGCGCCCCTCGGAACTCGCGGCCTGCGTCCGCTACAGCGGCGGTCGGGTTACGGATGTTTGCGGCATGGTTTTCCGCCCGGATTTTGAGGGCGGCGGATTTGGACTTGATCCGGAGGACGTCAGCGTGAATTATCTTATGAGCGCGACTCTTTAAAAAGATCCCCGCTTTCGCGGGGATGACGATTCTGAAAAACAAGGAATTAAACATGAAAATCCTCGTCCCGGTTAAACGGGTTGTCGACCACAATGTCAGAATTCGGGTCAAGACGGATCACTCCGGCGTGGATACGGGCCACGTCAAGATGTCCGTTAATCCGTTCGATGAAATCGCTCTTGAAGAGGCCTTGCGCCTGAAAGACGCAGAAAAAGCCGATGAAATCGTTGTTGTCACGGCGGGCGAAAAGAAAGCGCAGGAGCAGCTTCGCACGGCGATGGCGATGGGCGCAGACCGGGCGATTCATATCCAGCTCACGCCCGATCAGGCGGCAACGCTTGAACCGCTCGCCGTTGCGAAATGTTTCAAGGAAATCGCGTTGCGTGAAAAGCCGGGTCTCGTCCTGATCGGGAAACAGGCCATCGACGACGATTCGAACCAGACCGGACAAATGCTGGCCGCGCTTCTCGGCTGGCCGCAGGGAACCTTTGTCTCCTCTCTTTCCGTCTTTCATGGCGAGATTCGGGTGCGCCGGGAAATCGACGGCGGGGCGGAGACGCTCAATCTGAAGCTGCCGGCCATCGTCACGGCGGATCTTCGCCTCAATGATCCCCGCCGAGTCTCTCTGCCCAATATCCTCAAAGCCAAACAGAAACCCGTGGAGACGCTTTCCCCGGACGACCTCGGCGTCTCTTTTACCCCGCGCCTTCAGACCTTGCAGATAGATGAGGTTTCCGGAAAGCGGAACTGCGAAAAACTGCCGGACGTGGACACCCTGATCGCGCGCCTGCGCAACAACGCCAAAGTTATCTGAGACAACAGGAGTACAGAAACCCATGCGTATTTTGTTACTTGCCGAGCAGCGCGGCGGACATCTTCACCGCCCGACACTCAAGGCCCTGAGCGCCGCGCTTCAGATTGGAAACGCGGATGCCGCGACCGAAATCGACGTCCTCGCCGCCGGGTATCACATTGACGACGTCATCGAATCTCTTGCCATGGCGCAGGGGATCACGCGCGTTTTGACAATCAACAACGAGATTTTCACACGCAGCATTCTGGCCGAGGATCTCGCGCCGCTTGTCGCGGATCTCGTCCGGGAGAACGGCTATACGCATGTCATCGCTCCGGCTTCGACATTCGGGAAGAACGTCCTGCCCCGCGCGGCGGCTCTGTGCGACGCGCAGCAGATTTCGGAGATCGTCGCCGTTGTCGATCATGAGACTTTCCGCCGCCCGATCTATGCCGGGAACGCACTCGCGACCGTCCGCTCGACCGATCCGGTCAAATTCGTCACCGTCCGGGCCAGCGCCTTCGAGACCGCGCCGCGGACCGGCGGTCAGGCGGAAATCGTCCCTCTTGAAAGGGAAATCCGCCCGAACGGCCTTTCCAAATTTGTGTCTCAGGATCTTCACCTGACCGAACGCCCGACGCTCAGCAATGCGCGGATTGTCGTCTCAGGCGGCAGCGCGCTCGGATCGAAAGAGAATTTCGTTCTGATCTCCCGGCTTGCCGACAAACTCGGCGGGGCGGTCGGCGCGTCGCGCTCTGCGGTCGACGCGGGGTATGTCTCCAATGACAGCCAGGTCGGCCAGACCGGAAAAGTCGTTGCGCCGGACCTGTATATCGCGGCCGGACTTTCCGGCTCCGCCCAGCATTTATGCGGCATGAGCGGCTCGAAAATCGTTGTCGCGATCAATAAAGACGAAACCGCGCCAATTTTCGACGTGGCCGATTACGGCCTTGTTGCCGATCTGTTCGAGGTTCTGCCGGACATGATCGACAAGGTTTAGCCTTTTTCCTGATCTTGCGTCGCGGGCGGTATCACGCGGATCAGGGTGATCTGGTTGCGCTGGCGTTTGACGATATCGAACCGGAAGCCGTGGAAGGTGAAGCTCTGCCCCGCGTCCGGGATTCTCTGCGTTTCATAGAGGATAAGCCCCGCGAGAGTTGAATAATCCTCGTCCGGCAGGCGCCATTCATATTCCCGCCGCAAATCGCGGATCGTCACCGTTCCGTCGACAAGATATGTGCCGTTGGCCTGCCGCCGGACACCCGGGACGCGCCTGTCGTATTCGTCGTCGATCTCGCCGACGATCTCTTCCAGAATATCCTCGAGCGTCACGATCCCCATTAACGCGCCGTATTCGTCAACGACGAGCGCGAAATGCTCGCGGCGGCGGCGGAATTCCTGAAGCTGGTCGAAAAGAGTCGTCGAGTCCGGAATAAACCACGGCTCGGCGAGAATCTGCTCGATCTCGAGCTTTGCCGCATTGCCGCCGGCATCCTGCAGACAGCACAGAAGATGCCTGGCGTGAATGACGCCGATAATGTTGTCCGGGTCGTTCTGCCAGACCGGAATACGGGTGTATGGAGATTCGAGAACCTGACGGACGATGGTTTCCATCGGCGCGCTTGCATCGATCGTCGAGAGATTTTTCCGGTGCACCATGATCTCGCCGGCATCGACATCCGCAAGATCGAGAATGGAGCGCAGCATTGCCCGCTGCATCCGGATTTCCTGATGCGGACCCTGATGCATCTCGATCATGCCGCGCAGGACCTGAACGTGATCGCCGACATTGACGATCGAGATATCCGCTCCGAAGAGCTTCAGGACCGCCCGGACGATGATCGAGACAAGTTGCGTCACGGGCGAGAAGATCGAAATCACGATCCGGATGACCGGCGCGATAACCATCGCCATTTTGTCGGCGTGGTGGAGGGCGTAAGTCTTCGGCAGAACCTCGGCGAAAATCAGCACCATCAACGTCATGACGAGCGTCGCGTAGACGACCCCGGCCTCCCCGAACAGGCGGATCAGGACGGAAGTTGCGAGCGCCGAGGCCAGAATATTAACGAGATTGTTGCCGAGCAAAAGCCCGCCGATCATTTTGTCTTTTTCTTCGCGGATCGCGTTGACCATGGATGCGCGGCGGTTGCCTTCCCGGGCGAGCGCATGCATCCGCCCGCTCGAAGCCGCCGTCAGCGCGGTTTCCGATCCCGAGAAAAAGCCCGATAAAAACAGCAGAACGACAATCGCCGCCAGCGAGAGAACAAGGTCCAGATCTACGTCCATTTTTCTATTTTTCTTCCTTCTTTAACCTGAATTATGGATAAGAATAAGTTACAAAACCGACAAAACTCACCACCCTGTCTGTTTCGAAAGTTTTATAATCCTTTCCGACCGGCAGCGTTATGATGTCGGTTGCAGGGCCCGGGGCGGCCGCCCCGGGCCCTGCG
>JANQFU010000094.1 GCA_028277665.1 Alphaproteobacteria bacterium
GTAAAATAAGAAAAACGTTTTCTCTGGATCCCGGCTTTCGCCGGGATGACGTTGGTTTTGTTGGTTTTATAACTTATTCTTATCCATAGTTCAGGTTAAAGGGGCTTTTGAAGAGCTTCCTATAAACTTTCAATGTGTCCGCGACCACGCGGTCAACTGAAAATTCTGTCTCTGCGATTTTGCGGCTTTTGGCACCCATGCGCGCGCGCATGGCGGGATCGGCGAGGAGGCCGCGAATCGCGTCCGCAAGGGCCTGTGCGTCCTGAACGGGGACCAGTCGTCCGTTTTCCCCGTCCCGGACGACTTCGCGGCACCCCGGATGATCGGTTGTCACGACCGGCAGGCCGCAAGCCGCCGCCTCCAGAAGAGCCTTGGGCACGCCCTCCCTGTACCATGACGGATAGGCGATCAAATCCGCCTGCGCAAGGAGCGCGGGCATGTCCCGTACATGGCCGAGCCATTCGAGCGCACCGGACGCCGTCAATACGGCCATATCGGCCTGCGTCAGGGCTGTCGGATTTGTTGTGCTAAGGCCTCCCGCAAGAGCAAACCGGGCGGGTATTCCGGCCGCTTTCAGGATTTTCGCCGCCTGCGCAAAGACCCGCACGCCTTTGTCCTCCAGAAGCCGGGTCGGCATCAGGACGAGGGGCGGCGCAGTTTCTTTCTCGTCTTTCTGTGTCGGGGAGAAAGCATTGAGATCGACCCCCGATCCGCGGATCAACACGCTGCGCTCCGGATCCGGGTTGGCAAACCCTCCGGCGATCATGATGTCCCGGTCGTCGGGGTTTTGAAAGATCAGGGACGTATTCGGTCCCCGAAAGGCAAAGCGCAGGAAGGGGGATGCGCCAAGACGCAAGAGGCGTGGCTTCCATCCTGCGCCTGAAAAAAGATAGCCGAGCCCCGCAATCGTCAGGACCAGCCGCCCGCCCCAGTCCGCCTTCGGCGTCAAACGCGCGGCAAGCCCGGTGAAGAGGGCGGTCTTGAGCGTGATCGCATGCACGACCTGCGGGCTCTCTGCCTTCAGTATTTTTCGCAGGGCCGGCATAGCCGCGAGCGGTGAGGCGGGCAGGGCATGCGCATAAAAACCATGCTTCGGCAGGGCGGCGTCTTTCTCTGCCCCCGGCGCGGCGACATGAACCTCGTATCCGGCGTCACGCGCCCCCTCGGCCAGTGGAAGGCGATGCGACCAGAACCAGTCCATATGGTTGATAACATACAGGATTTTTGGTTTATCCGGCGGGGTATCAGGCATGCGGGCCGAACTCCGCCGCGATCATGGTCCGGATCCCGGTCTCCAGAGAATGCGGGGCCTTAAAGCCGGTTGTGACATGCGCCTTGTCGGCATTCACCACCGTGTCCGCACAAAATTTCCGGACGCGCACGACACTGATCGGAAAGCGCTTTCCGGTTATCCGGGAGAGAACATCAAACACAGCTCCGCCCGCGATCCCGAGCCAGTAAGGCAGCGTGTAAAGCGGCTTGCCTTTTATCCCGAGCGCATCGCGAATAAAGCCGACAAGATCCTTCGTTGAGAGGTCGGGCTTATCGGCATAGTTCAGGATCGCCGTTCCCGGCTGTGCGGTCGTCAGGCAATACGCGAGAAACGCGGCCACGTTCTCGACATAGGCAATGGATTTCCTGTTTTTTCCGGTCCCAACCATCAAAAACCGCCCGCGCGCCATCTGGGACATCAGCGTATAGACATTCCCGCGGTTGCCGGGCCCGAATGTCGCGACCAGCCGGATCATGGTCAGGTTGCGGTTCTCGGGATCCGACAAAACCCATTTTTCAAAAACGGCTTCCGAATCCAGCTTGCTTTGGCCGTAATCATTAAAGGGCGCAGGTGCATCGGCTTCCCGGGATTCTCCGGCATTCAGCCCATAGACCGCAACGGAACTTGTAAAGATGAGTGTCTTGATCTTGTTGGCCTCGCAAGCCGCGACAAGATGTTCCGCACCGCCTACATTCACGTCATAGTACCGGGAAATCGGACGGACGTCGTCCCGGTGCTCCGCCGCGAGGTGGTAAACGGCCTCAACACCGGTCAGTGCACGGCTTAAGGCCTCTTTGTCGCAGACATCGACCTCCAGATATGATTCGGGGAAGGAGGGGGACGGTTTCGCATCCAGAATCAAAATCTCGTGCCCGGCGGCATGGAGAGCTTGCGCCAGCCGGTCTCCGATAAATCCGCTTCCGCCTGTGATGGCTATTTTCATGGTATGGCCTTTTCTAGCTTGAGCCCGTCATCCCCGCGTTTGCGGGGATTTTTATGATTAAACGCCGTAGTAAGATTTGTACCATTCGACAAATTTCGGAATACCGACGCTGATCGGCGTGCGCGGGCGATAGCCCAGAACCTCATACGTCGCGTCGATATCCGCATAGGTTTCGACGACATCGCCGGGCATCATTTCGCACATCTCTTTCTGCGCGGATTTCCCGAGAGCCTTTTCGACCGTCTCGACGAAATCGAGCAGGCTTTCGGACTGATTATTCCCAAGATTGAACACGCGGTGCGGCGCGTCGTGAATGCAGTGCAAGTCTCCCGGCTTCGGCGGCGTTTCAAGTGCGGCCAGAATGCCGGCGACGATATCGTCGATCCACGTAAAATCCCGGCGCATTTTGCCGTGATTGAAGATCTTGATCGGGCGGCCTTCCACGATGTTTTTTGTGAAAGAGAAATAGGCCATGTCCGGCCGGCCGATGGGCCCGTAAACCGTAAAGAAACGCAAGCCCGTTGCCGGAATGTGATAAAGATGAGCGTATGACTGCGCCATCAACTCCCCGGCACGCTTGGTCGCGGCATAAAGGGAGACCGGTGAATTGACTTCGTCCTTGACAGAAAAGGGGGTTTTGGTATTTCCGCCGTAAACGGAGGACGACGACGCATAAACGAAATGCTTGCAACGGCTGCCGAGGGCCCGCGCAGCCTCAAGCATGACAAGATGCCCGGTCAAATTTGATTCGCCGTAAACATAAGGATTTTCAAGGGAATAGCGCACACCGGCCTGCGCAGCAAGGTGGATAATCCGGTCGATCTCCGGATGCGCCGAAAAAATCTTTTCGATTGTGTTCCGCTCTGCGATATCGGCTTTGTAAAACGTAAATCCGTTGAGCTTTTTCAGATCTTCAAGCCGCGTTTGTTTCAGCGACACGTCGTAATAATCGTTCAGGTTATCGACCCCGACAACGGTCTCCCCCTGTGCGATCAACGCACGGATCGTGTGATATCCGACAAATCCTGCTGCCCCTGTCACCAGTATCATATTTCTGTTCCTTGTTCCGTTTGACGAAAACCCGCGCCGATCATACTGTTTTTTCCGGCAGGATCAACGAGTATAAGCGCGTCTTTTACGCCGGGCGGACCGGGATATCCGCCGCGGCCATGGCCTCTTTCGCCTGTGCGATCGTGTAGGTTCCGTAGTGAAAGATTGACGCCGCGAGGACGGCGCTTGCGTGACCGTCCCGGATTCCTTCGACGAGGTGATCGAGCGTTCCGACTCCCCCCGAGGCGATCACCGGGATTTTTGCCTTGTCGGCGATCTTGCGCGTCAGCTCCAGATCGAAGCCCTGTTTCGTGCCGTCGCGGTCCATCGAGGTCAGGAGCAATTCGCCCGCGCCGTATTCTTCCATGCGCCCGGCCCATTCCATGGCGTCAATTCCCGTGGAATTGCGGCCGCCATGTGTGTATATTTCCCATTTTCCTGTGCCTGTGCGCTTTGCGTCGATCGCCACGACGATGCACTGGCTCCCGTGTTTTTGCGCCGCTTCCCGGACGAATTCCGGGTTTTTGATGGCGGCGGAGTTGATCCCGACTTTGTCGGCACCGGCCTCAAGGAGTTTGCGAATATCTTCCAATGCCCGGACGCCGCCGCCGACCGTCAGGGGAATAAAAATTTCCGAGGCCGTCTTGGCCACGACATCATAGAGCGTGTCGCGGTTTTCGTGTGTGGCGGTGATATCCAGAAAACATAATTCGTCCGCGCCTTGCGCGTCATAGAGCCTTGCCTGCTCCACCGGGTCCCCGGCATCCATCAGGTCGACGAAATTAACGCCCTTGACGACGCGGCCGTCATGAACATCGAGACAGGGAATAATGCGTGTTTTAAGCATGTCGGCGTTCTTTCTGTGTCTGTGCCTCTCATACATAACCCGAAAGGCAGAAAATGGAAACAATGCCAAAGACAATGCCGATCCATTGCATGGCATGCAACTCTGCCTGAAAAAGGATCCGTTCCAAAAATGCGACAATCAGAAGCGTGGCAATAAAGACAAGCGGCATGGCCAAAGACACGTTCACACCATGGGTCAGGGCCACATAAAAGAACAGATCGCTCAGCGCGACAATCCCGCCTGCCGCGAGCATGATCGCAACATCTTTTTTGCCGAGGGTCCGGACATCCCGCAGAGGCGGGCCGAACCGCCAGAAGGCCAGAATCCTGACCGTAAAAACCGAAATCGCCATAAACAGCGAAAAGACGAAAACATTGACGCTCTGGCTTCCCGCCTCGGAAAACAGCATGAACCCGGCACCGCCGAGAATAGAAAGGATAAAAAAGAGACCGGTTACCAACATCTTACCATTCCTCTTGTCATTCCCGCGAATGCGAGAATCTTTCAATTCTTTGTTTCTAAAAGATTCCCGCATTCGCGGGAATGACGGTTTTTGTGTTAATTATGGGCTTTTGCAGAGGCTCCTTTATCTGACCGGTGTGCTGTCGGAGCCGATCAGTTTCCTGCGGATTTTCTGTGCCTCACCGGAATAGCGGGTCAGGAAGTAAATCGACAGAAGACCGAGACAAACACCGATCCATTGGACCGGCCCGAGCTCGGCGCCGAACACCATCGCGTCGCCGACGGCAACGATCAGGATTTTCGTGATAAACACCGTCGGCAAGGCCCGGCTGATCCGGACGCCGCGCGCAAGAAGAAGGTAAAAGAATAAGTCCCCGATCGCGACCGTGATCCCGGCACCGAAGGCAAACAGAATCTCCCAGAGGCTGAGCTGAAAGGCTTCGATCCCCGGCCAGAACAGGCCGAGCCCGGCCAGCCGGACACCGACCGCCCCGATCGTCATCCCGATCGCAAAGACGAAGGCATTGATTTTTTGACTTCCGTGCTGGATCAGCAGGTTAAAACCCACACTGCTTAGCGTTGACAATATCAGGAGAAACGAAACGAGCATTCCCGGTCAGGCTCCAGGCCGGTCGCCGATCGGAAGCTGATCGGCGGCAGCAAGCGCAAGGGCGGCGACCGGATCGATTTTGCCTTCATAAAATGCCCGGCCGATAATCACGCCCGCTACGCCCTTTTCCGCGGCGAGTTTTACGCGCACCAGATCTTCAAGTGCGCCGACCCCGCCGGAAGCGATCACCGGAATATCCGTGCTCTGCGCCAGTTTTTCCGTTGCCTCCATGTTCAGGCCCTTCCCTGTGCCGTCCCGGTCGATGTCGGTGTATATCAATGTGTTGACACCGGCTTCCGAGAATTTTTCGGCCAAGGCTTCTGCGGTTATTTTGCTGGTCTCCGCCCAGCCTTCGGTCGCGACATAGCCGCCCCGCGCATCAATCCCGACGGCAATCATCCCCGGAAAGCGGGCGCAGGCCTCGTAGACCAGATCCGGATTTTTAAGCGCGGCCGTGCCGAGGATCACCCGGCTGACGCCCGTCTCCACCCAGCGCGTGATGTGGTCGATCGACCGGATCCCGCCGCCGAGCTGCACCGGAATGTCCACGGCATCCACGATGTCCCGGATGGCTTTTTCGTTTTCACTGCGGCCCGCAAACGCGCCGTCAAGATCGACGACATGCAGCCATGAAAAGCCCGACGCCGCGAAGGCGTGGGCCTGATCGGCCGGGGATTCGTTATACACCTTGGCCGAGTCCATCTCGCCTTTGTGGAGGCGAACGCAACGGCCCTCTTTCAGATCAATGGCAGGGTAAAGGATCATAGCGCGCAGCCTAGGGACTTTTCGGTTTATAATCAAGCCTTATGCTGACGGTTTCTCGAGTGTCTGAAGGACGTCTTCCCGCGTGCATTCCCGGCCCGATCCGGCACGGAAATGGATAAACCGGTTCGCATGGCGGAGAAGGATCGGCTCATGAGAAATCGCAACCAGCGTTTTATGCGGATATGTCTCAAAAACATAGGCCCAGATCTTTTCCGTCGTGAGCGGATGGAGATTGATGGACGTCGTCTTTCTTTCCCCGGACTCCCCGCAGACCGCAACCTTGATCGTCAGGCTGGAAAGGGCTTTGAGCGTTGTAAGTATCATTCACCTAAAAAACCTCCGCTTTGCATGTGCCACAGGCGCGCATAAAGGCCCCCGTGTTTGAGGAGGTCTTCGTGGGTCCCGTCCTCGACGATCCGGC
>JANQFU010000095.1 GCA_028277665.1 Alphaproteobacteria bacterium
GCGTCCCAGATCCGGCGCGGGCGTTCAAAGCCGGGAACGACAGACAGAACAGCGCCACGGCGCAAAGGCAGATTTTAAACATGACGCGCATTTGAGGGCCCCTTTTTCCTTTTCGTATTCATGGTTTTAAAAGGAGTTCTCCCTCAGCGCAAGGAAATTAGAGGGGGGGCGCAGCAATCGCCTGAAGTTATGAATATCAAAGCCGTAAAAACGCAACTCATTGAAAAAGAACAAGCCGGAGGATGACGAAATTAAGTTATATCAAAGAGTTGGCATGATCGAATTTTTTCAAGCGATGACCCTGTTTCGGGAGTCGTTTTTCAGGGCGAGACGGATCTCTCCGGGCTTGAGCGGGACGGGTGAGCGTGCTAGGAGTATGGATCCTAGATCGGATAATCGGTAATTGCAGGACAGGATGGGATCATGTTTCAAAGACTGGGTTTGACGGTTGCTTTTCTCTCGCTGGGGTTTGTCGCGCTTTCCGGATGCGGTACGTTCGGCGAAGGCGGCGGGATCAAGACCGAGGCGAAATATCCGACCGGGGCGGATCGCGCGGCTACGGGCAATGATATTTATGCCAAACCGCAGAGCATTTTTGGAAAAGACGGAGTCGGGCTTTTTACCGGAGACCGCAGCGAGGATGACGGCGGATCGGGCGGGATCGGTGTGAACGGGTATCTCTGGCGTGCGGCGCTGGATACTGTGTCGTTCATGCCGCTGGAAAGCGCGGATCCGTTCGGCGGGACGATTCTGACCGCGTGGTACGAACCGCCGGAAAGCTCCGGCGAGCGGCTGAAGCTGAATGTCTTTATCACCGGCAAACGCCTGCGCGCCGATGCGCTCCGCGTGCGCGTTTTCCGGCAGGTCCGCAAGGGCGGCGCGTGGAAAGATGCCGCCGTCGATCCGGACACCGCGCGCGGGATCGAGGACGCGATCCTCAACCGCGCCCGTCAGTTCCGCGTGAGCGAACTGGCGCGGTAATCAGGCCTTTTTGAGTGCCGGGAGAGCAAGTGGCCGCTCAGTTATTTCGTTCTCATAATATTCAATTTGCTCGGTGAGCGTGTCCGGATCGCAGGTTCCTAAGGCAACCGTAAAATCAATTTTTGGTGTTGGAAAAGTTTTTGACCGGTCGGTTCCGTCTAGGACGACTCCGCCATTCGGCGGCAATGTTTCCTGATACCCTTCTCCGGCATTGAAAACGGCTCCCCTGACAGTGGATGCAACTTTTTTAAAGGTTTCTGTCAGACGATCCGCATAATCGGAAAGAGCCTTGTCTGTGACGTTTCCTGCATCGCCTGAAAGAGGTTCGAACGGATCAATACTATAGATGATATCCTGGGTATGCTTTTCTTCTCTTTCTGAAACCCAGATATCGGCCCAGGCCATGGTTGCCGCGAGTTTTGCTTCCATGACTGTGATGTACAGAAGTCTGTCATTGCGACGAAGCGTATCTGCAAACCTTTTATCTGATCCGTCAATACAGCCTGCAATCGTTTGTATGTCATCGGAGAATTTTTTCAGCGTTTCATGATCGATACAAACCAGTTTTGCGAGCGTTGCCATATCGATTTCGGGCGTAAGCAGTTTCAATTGGGCGCCAGCATCAGAGTTTCGCGATAAACTGAAGAGAATATCCTGATAAGCATTGCGTTCTGCCGCTTCGCGGGCAAGATCCTTGCAGGAGTCTATAAGAGAGGCCATCTTCCGGAACTCGGCATTTCCCTGATGATCGGTGATTCCCTCTATGGCGGCGCGCAGCGCGCCGGCGATATCCGGGTCGTTCGAATCGATTGACGTGATGTTATCTCCATCCCGCACGGTTCTCATAGCTTCGTGGATTCTAGCCAGATCTTCTCTTTTTATAAATCCCATGTCATGTCCTCTGCACGGCTCGGAAGTCATGGTTAACGAAACTTTTGCCTTGCTATTTGAGATGTGATTCTCTTTGAGGGTGATTCGCCATCCCCAACAGAGAGCCCCCAT
>JANQFU010000055.1 GCA_028277665.1 Alphaproteobacteria bacterium
TCGCGTTTAAACAACTCTATGACTGGATCCCGGCTTTCGCCGGGATGACGGTTGGTTTTGTTGGTTTTATAACTTATTCTTATCCATAGTTCAGGTTAACTGGCTGTTTTGCACCAAACCGGCATGAAAACGCCTTCTCACATGCTCATGTATCTCTTATACACTGCGCTGTTCGTCGGTGTTTTCATGCCACCTTGTCACAAAATATCTCAGTTACGAAAGAAGTCCATTATCCGTTGCTGGTTCTGACTCTAACCTCTGGACTTTTTTCGTGTCAAACGCCACAGTCCGGATATGGCGGAAGATCATTCAGACCCTAAACAATTCGGCGGGCAGATTACGCGGTTCGGGCGCGTCTCGGGCACGATGGCCGGGCTTGCGGCGCGTATCGCGGGCGAGCGGTTTTTTGGCTTGAAAATCGCGCGGGACGAGCATGCGCAGGCTCTGATGACGGCGCTTGGCAATCTCAAGGGGCCGATGATGAAAGTCGGGCAAATTCTGGCGACGATTCCCGAGGCCTTGCCGCCGGAATATGCGCGGGCGTTTCAGGAATTGCAGTCGAACGCGCCGCCGATGGGATGGCCGTTTGTACGGCGGCGGATGAAAACCGAGCTTGGGGCGGACTGGGAGGCCCGGTTTTCGTCGTTCGGGCGGGAGGCTGCTGCTGCCGCGTCTCTCGGTCAGGTGCATCGCGCCGTTACGAAAGGCGGGCGGGATGTGGCCTGCAAGCTTCAGTATCCGGATATGGCCTCGGCGATTGACTCCGATCTTCGTCAACTGAAAATTATCTTTTCTATTTATGAACGTTACGACAAATCGATTTCGACGCGGGGTATTCAGGAAGAGCTTGCCGCCCGGCTTTATGAGGAACTGGATTATGTGCTTGAGGCGCGGTATTGCCGTTTGTACCGGCAGATGCTTGCGGATGAGGAAAACGTGCATGTGTCTGAAGTTATTGATAATTTATCGACCGGGCGGCTGTTGACGGCGGAGTGGATGGAAGGGCGGCGGATCCTTGAGTTTGTCGATGCGCCGCCCGAAATTCGTTCCCGGCTGGCGATCAATATGTTCCGGGCGTGGTATGTGCCGTTTTATTATTACGGTGTCATTCACGGCGATCCGCATCTTGGGAACTATTCCGTGCGGCCGGATTATTCCCTGAATTTGCTCGATTTCGGGTGTGTCCGCGTTTTTCCGCCGCGCTTTATCGGCGGCGTGATCGACCTTTATTACGCGCTGTTGCGCGAGGACCGGGATCTGGCCGTTCATGCTTATGAAACATGGGGGTTCTCGGGCCTGAACGCGGAACAAATCGAGATCCTGAATGTCTGGGCGCGGTTTCTCTATGCGCCGCTTTTGGAGGATAAAGTCCGGCCGATTGGGGAGGTCACGAAGGGGATCTACGGACGCGAGATTGCGCAGGACGTCCATAAGCGCCTGCGGGAGAGCGGGGCGGCGATCCGCGTGCCCCGCGAGTTTGTTTTCATGGACCGCGCCGCGCTCGGGCTCGGGTCCGTCTTTTTGCATCTGAAGGCGGAAATTAACTGGTATCGTCTGTTTCATGAGATGATCGAGGATTTCGATCCGCAGGCGCTGGCTGCGCGGCAAACGAAGGCGCTTGCGGCTTTTGGCCTTTTTGTTCCGGATTAGGGTCCATACTCACAGGGATCGTACAATCGACGATGCCTGTGAGTATGGACCTAAATTGCATTTAATAACAATTTATCAATATTTTTCGGGAATAATAGAAAGAGTGGGAAAGTGTTTGTGCATGGGAGCTGGTGACTGTTTTTTGGGACCGGCGGAAGGATCCCGGTTTTCGGGTCCGTTGATTCTGTTTTGATTTGCGGGCACAATCGAAAATGAAGATGATTCTGTGTGCATTACTTTGCCGCGCCTTTTCGGTGGTCTGACAGAAGCGGCGGCCGGAGGTTATGGATCGGGGTGGAGCCAGGGAAGGTCATGTTGATATGTGGATGAAGCGCAAAGGCCTGATAGCTGAAAAAGCTAAAAAAAACCCACATTTTCCAGGAAAACTGTTTTTTCGAGAACGACCTATTCAGGACGATAACGGGACGTCAGGACAGGCGTCCCGGCAAAGCGGGAACGTCTTTTTTACGTTGTTCGGCGCCGTTGCCGTTGTCGGTGTTCTCGGTGCGGCCACAATGAGCATGATGCGCGGGCCGATCTCGACGATGGTCGAGGTGAACCGGCGCAGCATGGCCGAAGCGCAAATGAGCATTGCGGCGAAACTGACCCTGATGCAGGCGGCGCTTGATCCCACGACGAAAGGTGATTGTGAATATGTTGATGCGGCGACGCCGGGGGACGGGTTTGTTGAACCTCCGGAGTGGGATAATGCGTCGGGCGCCGGGCCGGACGGTGTGAGCGGATCCGAAGGGGGGGGCTGGTTGCCGGGGAGCGTCGGTGCGGCGGACAGCGATCCCTGGGGGATGAAATACGGATATTGTGTCTGGGATGCCGGAGTCGTGAACGGGGCCTGTGTCGACGGGTCGAGCAACCGGCTCGACGGGGATGGCGCGAACGAAGAAAATTATCCGGTAATGGCCATTATTTCCGCCGGGCCGAACCGCACGTTCGAGACAGGATGTGTCTCTTTTGCCACGGCGGATGACGGCGACGGGACTTATGAGGCCAGTGAGACGATGTTGCCGCGTCTTGCCAACAGCGACGACGTCGTTCTCGAATATAAATATGCCGAAGCCCGGGCGGCGTCGGGCGGCTTATGGAAGCTGAAAGCCGGAGATCCCAGCATTGCCGAGCTTGACAGGGACATTGAAACGACCGGCGATGCCAGTTTCGGAGGAACTGGAGCTTTTGGCGGCGGCGGCACGTTCGGCGGTGACCTGACACTCGGAACGGCCGGGACGAAAGGGACATTTCCGACCGTGAACGTTGACTTTATCAGGAAAAATGCAGGGGTTTCTCCTGAATTCATGGACGGTCTCCGTCTTTCGAATACGGCAACGGAGGGCGCCTCCTGTACCGGGCAGGGCGGGCAGCTTGCGGTCAACGGGTCTGCGCCGTCATCCTTGTTAATGTGTCTGGACGATTCCGGATATGAATGGGTTGCGGTTGGCGGCGTCGGGGTTGGCGGAAAATGGGCTGATGCGACTGATCCGGGAGATATCGAATATTCGGGAGGGCAGGTCGGGATCGGGATCGCGGATCCCGATACGCCGCTCCATGTTTCCGGTGATGTGACGGTTGCGTCCGGCAATCTCTTGTTATCGGACGGGAACAGATTGTCGTTTGGCGGAAACACTTATATATCCGGCACCAATGCGACGCCGGTATTTGATGTGTATGTCGCAAGCTCTCTCGTGGCGTCCTTTAAGGACAATCCGCGGCTGAATGTTCTGACCAGCGGCGGGGATTCCATGATTTATGTCGCGGACGGCGGATTCGTCGGGATTAAAAACAATGCGCCGGACGATCCGCTCGACGTGGCCGGGGTGATTGACACGGATTCCGTCTATAAGATCGACGACCGGGTGGTCATCGATATCCCGGACGAGAACAATTCCAACAACATCTTTATCGGGGAAGAAGTTGCGCCGTCTGTAACCGATGCGACAGATGACAATAATACGGTGGTCGGGAGTTATGCCGCAGAGGACCTGACCGAAGGTACGAATAATACGATTTTCGGGCAGGCGTCGGGAGCGGCTATTACGACCGGGGGTTATAACACGATTATCGGGCAGGGAGCTGCCGCCACGCTTGAGACCGGAGAGCATAATATCCTGATCGGGACGAACAGCGATCCCGACGAACTGGTCGATGTTCCCGATGCGGCAACATCCAATTATATCAATATCGGCAATACGATCTACGGCTGGACCGATACGGACAAGGTCGGGATCGGAATTGCCAACCCGTCCTCGGCGCTTGACGTTTCGGGAACTGTCAGCGCCACCGATTACAAATATGGCGGGAACGACTTTACGCCGGCGGCGTGTGCGTCCGGGAAATTTAACCGGTGGTCCGGGTCGGCCTGGGTGTGTGAAGACGATACCGGGGCTGATGGAAGCAGCGGAAACCCGGATGATGAGAAGCAGACTCTCGAAGAGGTTCTTGCTCTCGGCGATGATGCGAACGGCGAGGATGCATATGATTTCGGATCGATCGGGATCGGGGTGGAAAGCACGGACGAGGAACTGGAAGTTGCCGGCGATGTGCTGGCGACGCGCTATCTGATCGGATCGACGAGCCAGTATCTGGTTACGAACACCTCGGATCTTGAAATCCGGAATGATGCGTCTGCGGATATTGCGTTGTATTCCGGGTCGGATGTCGAGTTTTATACGGCCGGGACCGCAACTCTGAAAATGATTTTGAACAGCGACGGGGAGCTTGGAATCGGTGACGATACGCCGGACGATGCGTCCGGAACCGGCGGGCAGAATCTGATGCTTGATGTCGCCGGGGCGGCCGGGGCCGCCTATTACTGTGATGCGGACGGTGATAACTGTTTTACGGCGGCTTCCGTCGCCACCGGCGGGACGTCTGCTCCGGGGGCGAACGAAGACGTGATCTTTAATGACGGCGGGGTGTTCGGGGCGGATACTGACGATTTCGTTTATCAGAAAGCGTCGAATGAACTCGGGATCGGGGTTGCCGATCCGACGGCCAATCTGCATGTTGTCGGGAATACGCTGACGGCCGGGAATGTCAGCGTTCAGGACGGCGCCTTTACGCTCACGCATGCGACCGGTGCGGCGGCGGCATCTGTGTCCGGGGCCGGGGATACGTCGGTTTTTGCGACGCTGGCGCTTGGAGACGGCGCATCCAATGTCTGGCAGTTTGCGCACCGGCAGGACGACGCCAACAGCTTCTCTCTTTACTACTACGATTTCGGAACGACAACATGGACGCGCGCCGCGCTTCTCGATCCCGTTGAACTGAATACCTATATCGGTTTTGGGGCCGGGGCGTTACTGACGACCGGGACCGGGAATGTCGCGCTGGGTGACGGGGCCGGGCCGGCATACGCCGCCGGGAGCCGGAATATCTCGATCGGATCGGGGGCCGGGGCGCTTGTCAGTGACGGAGACGATAACATCCTCCTCGGTGCGAACACCGGCGGGACGCTGACGACCGGATCGAGTAACATCATGATCGGCTCCGGCGCCGACGTGTCCGGCGCGGCGGCCACGCATGAGCTTAATCTTGCCGATACGGTGTTCGGAGATCTCGATACGACCGGGGATCCGCGGATCGGGACGTATAAATATTGTGATCAGAATTTAAGCAACTGTTTTACGGCGGCGGATGTCGTGAACGGTGCGGGCGGGCTCTGGGAATATGCGGATCTGGATAGCAATCTGACGCCTGAAACGGTGCGCCCGGATGAGAATCTGATTGACCGGACGATCGCGGATTTCGTGTTCGGCTCCAATACGCTGGTGAGCGGGGATCAGGCGGCGCGTTTCTTCTTCGATAAAGATCTGGCTGCATTTTATGCCGGAACGGCGACGGGAACGCAATGGGACGCGCCCGGAGCGAACAGTTTTGTGCTCGGGAACGACAGTGCGGCGAACGCGTCGAATTCTCTGGCGTTCGGGCAGCAGGCCATTGTGAGTGCGACCGGCACGAATTCAATGGCGCTCGGGCTCGGGGCGACGGGCGGGACTCCGCCGCAGGTCTCGGCGGCCAATGCGCTCGGGATTTTTCTCGGGGATCGGGACGGGGACGATCTGGCTGTGGCCAATACCGTTGCCATTATGGGCGGCACGGTCGGAATCGGGGATCTGACGCCGGATGACGGAACCGGAAGCGGCGGGCAGAAACTGGTGCTCGATGTCGAGGGAGCTGTCGGCGCCTCTTATTTCTGTAATGAAAGCGGGACCGTTTGTACGCTGGCAACCGATGTTATCGGCAGCGATGTTGAATGGAACGATTCCGATGATGACGGCGATATCTACAACAGTGACGGCGGCGATGTCGGGATCGGAACGGGAAGCGATACGCTCTCCGCACGGCTAGAGGTCAAGGGTGAGACCGCGGACGGTACGGCCGCCGGCCTCAATGTGACGGACAGCTCCGGAACCTCTCTTCTTTATGTCCGCAACGACGGGGATGTCGGGATCGGCGATCCGATTCCGGACGGGGACCTGATGCTCGACGTGGAAGGGCCGGTCGGAGCCAGCAAATACTGCGATGAAGACGGGAACAATTGTTTTACCGCCCTTTCCGCATCGTCCGGAGACCCGACTCTGGAAGAGGTCCTGACGGCCGGAAACAATGCGGGCGGTCTGAACGCCCTGAATCTCGGCAATGTCGGGATCGGGACGGACGATCCGAAGGCGGCGTTGCATGTGGATGGTGGCGGAGCCTATATCAATGGGTTAACGTTAGGTGTTGACGCGGCCCAGATTGACTATGCGTGGGAATATGAAACGATCGGAGTTAGTGTTCCTACTCATAACCTCCGTCTTCAAAGTCCGGGACAAATTGTTCTTCATACGGGAATGACGGATCTTGAGCCTGACGATAATTCGAAAGCCCGCGTCCTGGTCACGCCTGCGGGCTATGTCGGGATTGGAACATTCAATCCGACACGCCGGCTGCACGTGGCCAATAATATCGCCATTGGTGTTGCGGGCACGGAAGACAATACCGCGCACCTTGATTTTGGAACGATGAACGGCGTTGAGGGAACGCTTGGTTTGCCCGGCGCGTATGGCTGGACTCTAAGCGCGCGTTCGGACGTTCACAGCACAACAAGCGATCGAAACGACCTTCATATGGCGTATTGGGACGGTTCCGTCTGGAATCCGGCTTTGCATCTCGACTCTGAAAATCAATATGTCGGGATCGGGCGGAACGATCCGAAGGTTTCGCTGCATACGACCGGGAACCTGTTGCTCGGGACGGATGCGGCCTGCGGGGCGGATCAGGCCGGGGCGGTGCGGCTGAACGCGGGCAAGGACGGCCTTGAGATGTGCGACGGAGCCGGGGGATGGGATGTGATTACCGGCGCGGGGGCCGGGGCTCTCGACGACCTGTCCGACGTGGATACGACCGGGGCGGCGAACGGGAACTGTCTGGTTTACGATTCCGGGACGTGGGAGGTCGGATCCTGCGGATCCGGGGCCGGATCAGGCGATACGCTTTTCACCGGCAACCTGACTTTCACGTCGGGCGCGCTTCTGAACGGCGGGACGTGGACGAAGCAGACGGTTGAACATCCGCTGGGGGCCGACAACAACGAGCCCGCGATCACGGCACTGGGCGGGGGCCTGGTGGCGTATATCGACCAGTACTATCACGAACTGCGGACCTATTACTGGAGCGGTGGCGGATGGTCACAGATCGGGAGCGGTCTG
>JANQFU010000050.1 GCA_028277665.1 Alphaproteobacteria bacterium
GGCCATCTGGTAATCTCCTTGTCTGAACCACAAAAAGATTACCTCCGGCACGCTCCGCTCTAAATCCCCTCCCCGTGCACTTCACTCTTGAAAGGGCGATTTTTTTCAAGCGATTACCGTGTGATTGAAATATCATAATTGACATAAAATAATTCCCGCTATATCTTTATGCTATGATAGCAGGTTTTCTGAAAAACATAGTGAATGCAATTTTTGGCGGCGCAAGGCCGGATTTCCAGTTCGACTCCGATCCGATAGAAACAGGGAGCTCGAGGATGGGCCTCTGGTCAGAATACAAAATCGAAAGTCTTCCTCAACTGGACGACATCATTCGCGCCGCCGGAATTGAAAACCAGATGCGCCGTCTTGGACTTTATAACGATGGATCTTTCCTGCAAGAAACACAGACCGGAAATTTATCTCTCATTAAACTCGACCACAAATCCATCAAAAACGGCGGATTCTGGCTGGTGAGTGACAGCGACAGACATCCTTACGCCTATTTTCTCGGCGGACAAATAGGCTTTGGAAACCAAATATATACGGAAGATCTTCTGGATGTGCTACAGAATGCTTTTTCTCCGGATTACAAACGTAACGCCCTTGCCCTGGACCCCAGGAAGATGTGACAACGGAATTCCCGGTTGCCAAGGCACACCTGTACACTTATAATCGGTTTGTGCTTTTTTTCTCTGGCAATTCTGCCGATTTTTCATTTTTGTCATACAGGAGCCGACCATGACCGGCGCGATTCACAAAAGCTTTCGTTTGCTCTCTCTTTCCGCGCTTGCCGCGATGACCCTGGGCCTGTCCGCCTGCGGTGAAGGATGGGAGATCAAAACCTACACCGGCGCACCCTACGGCGACGGACGGACGGCCGGGACCGGCGTCGCGTATGTCCGGGTCAAGCTCCTGCCTGAAAAACGGGAAAAACTCGAAAAACTGGAGAAACCGGAACCCCCGGCCGTTGCCGACGCGCCGAAGCCGATTGAGCCCATTACAACGGAAGCCCCGGTCGGCGAACCGAAAGTCCTCTCGCTCCAGCCCGTCCTGGAAAAGGCCCTTTCGAAGTAATCGTTTATGATCATCCGTATTTATCAGGACCACGTCTTTAACAACGGCGTCTTGGCGGCGGCTTTGCGAGCTGCACGGCCGGAGGACGATATCGACTTTTGCGATGCGGACGATATTCTTTCCGGCACCTTGAGCGCGGTCGCCGCGCCGGATCTGTTCGTCATGCCCGGCGGGGAAGATCTTTATTACTGCGAGAAGCTGAACGGCGCGGGGAACGCGGCGATCCGCAATTATGTCGCGTCCGGCGGGCGGTATCTCGGGATTTGCGCCGGGGCGTATTATGCCTGCCGGGAGATTTTCTGGGCCGAGGGCACGCCGTACGAGATTTCCGGTGCGCGGGAGCTTGTCTTGACGCAAGCCGTTGCCCGCGGGCCGGTCCTCTCCTATATCGAGGATGGCGACCCGTCCCAATCCCCCCATCAGGCCGCCCTGCTTCAAGATACCGAGAGCGGCGAGACATTTCGGACGTTCTACGCGGCCGGGCCTGTCTTTGAGAGCCCCAACGATTGCGACGTCATTGCCCGGTATGCGGACCTGCCGGGGCGGCCGCCCGCCATCCTTTCCGGATCCTATGGAAAGGGATTCTTCTTGCTTTCCAGTCCCCATATCGAGTATACAGCCGATGGATACGCGCGCAGCCGCCACAGGCATAACAACCCGGACTATCTCCGGGAAATGGATGTCCTGTCTCGTCTGAGGCCAGATAATAATAAACAAAAAGAGTTTTGGGACAGGTTGTTAAACCGCCTTCTTCAATTTTCACATGAACCCTGAAAAAATCATTCTTTTCAAAGGACCGGGGACTTCGGCAGACGATGTTGAGGCCTGGATCAAAGCCTCTTTCCGCAGGGATGAGCTTATCATCCTGAAAGATGTCGATGCGTTGCATCGCGAGGCCCAACGGATCGCGGAAGAGAGAGACCCGCCGCTGTTCTTCGTCCTCCCCGGCATTGCGGGCGAAGACAGCCCGTACAACCGTTATCTGGACAAACGGGCCATGAAGGCTCTCGCCGCGATCACACGCTATTCAACGCTTCTGGCGATTTGCGGCGGCGCGTATTTTATCGGGCACGAACGCCGCTTCCTGAAGTCCGACGGAACGCCCCTCCGCAAGACGAACGATACCCCCCTCATACCGATCGATTGCACAGGCCCTCTTCCTCCCGAAGATGCCCGATTTCCCGCGAGAGACACAGCAGACAGCCTCTCTGCCGTACGGGTTTCCGCGATAGACCGAACCGGTCAAAGGCATGAGGGATGGATCGCCTACGCGCTCGGCCCGGTCATTCACGCCAGAGCGGCGTTCACCACCGCCGTCAAGCCGCTCGCGCATTACGCAGGTCCGGACTCCAGGCCAATGGCCTGTGCGAAATACATATCTTCTCTGGATCATCGGCAGGTGATTGCGCTCGGCGTTCTGCCTTATATCCGGGGCGATGCGCTGGCCGCGTTCAATCCCGAGCTTGTGGATGTGCTCAATGCCCCGGCCTCCCGCCACGTACAAGATGCGCTGCTTGGGAGGATTGCCAACAATATCCGCACACACTACCGAGACCGCCAAACCGTTCTTGCGCGCGAGCGTGAGAGTGCCTATTCTCCTGCCTGATATGTCTTCCTCTCCCATCCATATTATCGGCGGCGGACTCGCCGGATCGGAAGCCGCGTGGCAGCTGGCCGCGCGCGGTGTGCCCGTTGTGATCCATGAAATGCGCCCCCTCGCCTCCACACCCGCCCATAAGGGTGACGGGCTGGCGGAGCTTGTCTGCTCCAATTCTTTTCGTTCGGACGATGCGGAGTTGAATGCCGTCGGGCTTTTGCATGCCGAGATGCGGGATATGAATTCCCTGATCATGCGCTGTGCGGACCGGACGTCGGTTCCGGCCGGGGGCGCGCTTGCCGTGGACCGGGAGGCGTTCTCTCAGGCGGTGACCGAAACGCTTGCCGCGCACCCGCTCGTTACGATCGAACGGGGTCTTGTCGACGGGATCCCGCCCGAGTCATGGGGCGATTCGATCATTGCGAGCGGCCCCCTCACCGCGCCGGGCCTTGCGCAGGCGATCACCGGAATCGCCGGAGAAGAGTCTCTCGCTTTTTTCGATGCGATTGCGCCAATTGTCTACAAGGACAGCATTAATTTCGATATTGCGTGGTTCCAGTCCCGATACGATAAAGGCAGCGGCAAGGATTATATCAACTGCCCGCTTGATGCCGATCAATACGCCGCATTTGTTGCCGCGCTTGTGGACGCCCCCAAAACGGCCTTTAAGGACTGGGAGCGCGATACGCCTTACTTTGAGGGGTGCATGCCGATTGAGGTCATGGCCGAACGCGGGCCGGAGACCTTGCGCTTCGGACCGATGAAGCCTGTCGGCCTGACCAGTCCGCATGCGCCGGACCGCAAACCTTATGCCGTCGTCCAGCTCCGGCAGGATAACGCGCTCGCGACGCTTTATAACATGGTCGGGTTTCAAACAAAAATGACCTATGGCGCACAGGCAGATGTTCTGCGGACGATCCCGGGCCTTGAGAACGCCGTTTTCGCCCGGCTTGGCGGCATCCACCGGAACAGCTTTCTAAATTCCCCGCGGCTTCTGGACCCTTATCTGCGCCTGAAAGCCTGCCCCCGGTTGCGCTTTGCCGGACAGATTACGGGATGCGAGGGATATGTCGAGAGCGCGTCTGTGGGCCTGATGGCCGGGATCTTTGCCGCGGCCGAGCGGCAGACAGACACAGACGACGCTGAGGCTTCCCTTGCTCCGCCGCCGCCGGAGACCGCCATGGGGGCGATGCTCGCCCATATCACGGGCGGCGCCCATGCCGAAACGTATCAGCCGATGAATATCAATTTCGGGCTGTTTCCACCCCTTGAGCTTGCGCTTACGGCAAACGGCAAACGCCGCAAGCTCAAAGGCAACGACCGCAAGAAGGCTTATACGGACCGCGCGCGGGACGCATTCAGAACGTGGAAGCCTCTCAGGGTAATCGCTTGAAAAAATTCGATTGTCCTAACATTTTGATATAATTTAATTTCGTCATCCTCCGACTTGTTCGGAGGATCCATCTCAAAACCTGCGCGGGCGGACGAATGGATCCTCTGGACAAGCCAGAGGATGACGGTTTTGTATGTTTTTGAATAGTTTAACCTCAGCTATGGATAAGAGTATAAATCAACCGTCATCCCGGCGAAAGCCGGGATCCAGTCATAGAGTTGTTTAAACGCGAAGGTCCGGAGTTTCGGAGGAGAACTCCGTTTCTGCGGGCCGCTGCGTAAAATAAGAAAAACGTTTTCTCTGGATCACCGCGATCGCCGGGATGACGGTGGTTTTGTTGGTTTTATAACTTATTCTTATCCATAGTTCAGGTTATTTACATTTTCGTTTTTCGTGGGTCAAAGGCATCCCGGACGGCTTCGCCGATAAAGGTCAGGAGCGAGAGCATGAGACCGAGCGTCACAAACGCCGTGATCCCGAGCCAGGGAGCCTGAAGATTGTTTTTACCCTGTGAGAGCATTTCGCCGAGCGACGGACTCCCCGGCGGCATCCCGAGCCCAAGAAAATCAAGAGACGTCAGGGCGGTAATCGATCCCGTCAGGATAAAAGGCATCAAGGTCAGCGTGGCGACCATCGCATTGGGCAGAACGTGGCGGCGGATGATCACGGCATTCGAGACGCCGAGCGCGGCGGCGGCGCGCACATAATCGAAATTCCGCGTCCGCAGGAACTCGGCCCGGACGACATCGACCAGCGAGACCCACGAAAACAACAGCAAAATAAGCAGGAGCGTCCAGAACCCCGGCACGAACATCGCCGAGAAAATAATCAGGATGTAAAGCGAGGGCAGGGAGGACCAGACCTCAATCACGCGCTGCATGATCAGGTCGAGCCGCCCGCCGTAATAGCCCTGAACGGCGCCGGCGAGCACGCCGATCAGGGAACTGACGAATGTCAGCATCAGCCCGAACAGGACCGAGACCCGGAACCCGTAGATGACCCGCGCGAGAACGTCCCGCCCCTGATCGTCCGTCCCGAGGAGGTTCTCGGCACTCGGCGGCGCGGGCGCGGGTTGCGGCAGATCGTAATTGATCGTGTCATAGGAAAACCGGACCGGCGGCCAGATCATCCAGCCTTTGGCGTTGATCAGGTCCTGCACGAACGGGTCCCGGTAATCCGCCGCCGTCTCGAAATCGCCTCCGAAGGCGGTCTCGGGGATCTCCTGAAAGACGGGCATATAGAACCGGTCCTCAAAGCGCAGGAGGATCGGCTTGTCATTCGCAACGAATTCGGCTCCGAGCGTGACAAGAAAAAGGATCAGGAAAAGGACGAGCGATATCGCCCCGCGCCGGTTCGCGCGGAATTGTTCCAGACGCCTTAGCGTGATCGGGGAGAGATTAAACGGCATTGTCGGTTTTTGCTCCCCCTCCCGATCGTCTTTGGACGACATCAAACACGAACGGAAAGACCATCGCCGCGGCGGCGATTCCGACATTGATGGCCTCATTCAAAAGACCCGGAATATAGAGCGCAATATTTGCAATCGTGGCCAGAATGACGGCTGTCATAGTGCCTGTCCGGCTCGGCGGGTTTTTCATGAGGATGCAATACAGGAACGGCAACAGGCAGGAGAAAAGATATATGATCAAATAGAGCAGGACCGTGATATCGCTCAAGACAAGAGAAAGCCCCATCGCAACGAGCAGAACGACGCCGACCCCGATCCGTGTTGCCAGTTTCGGGCGGTTCTTGAGTGCCGGGATGAATTTTGCGAATCCGTCATAGACAAGGGCCTGCCCGGTCACAAAAGAAAAACTGTCGATTGAGGACATGATGACGGCCATCAAAGCCACGAGCAAAAGCGGGATCATCTGATCCGGCATGAACAGGTTCAGGAGTGCCGGGAAAGCGTTCTGGGGATCCGTGTCCGGGGCGGCCGCGGCAAGGCCGGAAATCAGAAACGGCGTGCCGATCAGATAAAAAATCGTCATGACCGCGGCCGTGATCAAAAGGCCGTTCCGCGCCGCGGATGTGGATCGCGAAGCGTAGATCCGCTGCCAGAGATCCGGCGCGACGAACTGGGCCGGGGCGGTATAGAGCATGATGATCAATCCGCCGGTCCACGAGAGCTCTCCAAACGCCGCTGTGATCTTTTGCATGGCGGCCGCGCCCGAGAAATCCGAATTCCCGCCGAGAGTGAGCATGATGATCGCAAAAAGGAAAATAAACGCGCATTGGAGCACGTCCGTGCGGATCATCGTGTTAAAGCCGCCGAGCATGAGATACAGCGCGACGACTCCTCCGAGAATAAGGACGGACAGTGCCGGAGAGATCCCCGCATAGGACGACAGTAAAATACCGCCGGCCATGAATTCCATGATGACGATGATGAAATAAATCACGAAAATCATGGCGGCCATAAGGAAAGCCGCGCCCTGTCCGTAGAAATGCAAGATGAACTCCGGCATCGTGTAAAGTCCGGCGTCATTTGCGATGCGCCGGATCGGGCCGGCCATAAACGCGACGGCCGTAACGGAAAGAATAATCCCCAGAGAAAACCAGAAAGCATAAAGCGGATCAAGAAAAGCGATTGTCGACAGGCCCATGACGAGGCCCATATTCGTCCATCCGGCGATCATGCTGGCCGCGATGGCAAAAGGGCCGAGCGCGCGGGCACTGATCATGTACTGCTCGCGGCTCTCCTTGCGCGACGAGAGCCACGCGAGGCCGACGACGGCAAGAATGTAAACGGCAATGCCGATAAGGCTTTCTATGGGCATGGCGTTGTTCCTTTTCAATCCGTAAGTCACGCACAGCGTATTCGTTGAGACACTTATTTTTAAGGCGCAGAGGACGCAGAAATTCTCTTATTCGTCACCCCGGCGAAAGCCGGGGTCCAGTTTTACTTTTTCTGGATTCCGGCTTTCGCCGGAATGACGGGGGTTGGTGTTTTCTTTGTCTTCTCTGCGTCCTCTGCGCATTTCAATCTCTTCTGTCTTTCATGCGCTCGCTTTCTATCCTCTCGCTTCAAAATCGATGCGCGGGTCGACCCAGACATACATCAGATCACGGATAAGCGTCATCGCAAGTCCGAGCAGTGAAAACATATACAACGTGCCGAGCACGACCGGATAATCGCGGTTGATCACCGATTCGTAACCGAGAAGCCCGAGCCCGTCGAGCGAGAAGATCACCTCGATCAAAAGGGATCCGGTAAAAAAGATGGCTAAGAACGCGCTCGGGAACCCGGCGATAACGATCAGCATCGCGTTCCGGAAGACGTGGCCGTAGAGGACCTGATTCTCCGTCAGGCCTTTGGCGCGGGCCGTAAGCACATATTGTTTGCCGATCTCGTCCATGAACGAATTTTTGGTCAGCATCGTCAATCCGGCAAACCCGCTGATAACCATAGACAGGACCGGCAGGCACATATGCCAGAGATAATCCAGCGTGACCTCCCACCAGGCCATGTCCTGCCAGCTGTCGGAGAGAAGCCCGCGCAACGGAAAGAGATCGAGAAACCGCCCGCCCGCAAACAGGACGATCAAAAGAATCGCAAACAAAAAGGAGGGGATCGCATAGCCGATAAAGACGGCCGCGCTCGTCCACAGATCGAACGGAGTGCCGTCCCGCACGGCTTTCCTGATCCCGAGCGGGATCGAGATCAGATAGATGATCAGCGTCGACCACAGGCCGAGCGAAATCGACACGGGCATTTTTTCGAGAACAAGATCAATGACGGAGATATTGCGGTAAAAACTCTCGCCGAGGTCAAAGCGGACGTAGTCGAAGAGCATGTGTCCGTATCGGACGAGTAAAGGCTTGTCCATGCCGAACATGGTTTCCAGTTCGGAGATCAACTCCGGATCCATGCCCTGCGCGCCGCGATAAAGGCTCGTCTCCCCCGCGGCCTGCGCGGAAGAGGTTCCGCCGCCGCCGGCCAGATCTCCGCTTGCGCCGCCGCCGCCGGAAAACCGCGCCGTCGCGGCGACATTATGGCCCTGCAATTGCGCGATCATCCGCTCGACCGGCCCGCCGGGCACAAACTGGACGGTAAAAAACGCAATCGTGATAATCCCGAAAATCGTCGGAACCATCAGCATCACCCGCCGGAGGATATATGTCACCATCGCATTCATCCAGACACTATGCCGGGATGCATGGGGTGAGGCAAGACGGAACAGGGATGACGAAGGAGAGGTTTTTGCAGAGGCTCCTTTAATGAGGTCTCACATTCCAGTCCACGACCTGCCAGGCAGCACCTTCGTGCCGGAGAATGCCGAAGGCGCCGGTTGAGAGCTTGAGCGGGTGCGCAGCGCGAAATCCCTCAAAATCGCCGGTGATATGCGGCGCAAAGCGTGCAATCCCGTTGGAGGTTACGGCAAGCGTTATGCCCCCCGCATCTTCGGCGAGAATTTCATTTGCAAAAGTCCGCCAGGCGGAGATCAGGGAGTCCGGCTCGGCCGCCCAGCCTTCCGGAACGAGAGCGTCCTGATCCCAGGCGCGCAATGCGGCTTCTCCAATCCGTTCGACGACATCGCTCTCAAGAAGGTCTTCGTCCGGCCCGTAATCGATTTCCCGCAGAAAATCAAGCTCCTGAATGGGGTTCTTTATCCCGCATATACGCGTAATTTCTTCGGCGGTCTGGCGCGTGCGCTTTAAAGGCGCGCTATAAACATCGTCCGGGATCATATTGTGTTTCTTAAGATAATGCCCGATCGCGCGGCCTTGCTCGAGCCCCTTGGCGGTGAGCGCAAGATCCGTCCGGCCGCCGACCCGTCGGGGCGGCTCTCCGGCCTCGAATGTATTGCCGTGCCGGGCGATGATCAGGGTCGTTGTCATCCGTAAGGGCAGGGGCTGTGTCATGACCGGGCCTCCATTTGCCGGATGAGGGCGTCCGCGGCATCAAGATCTTCGGGGGAGTCGATCCCCCCGCGAAGCATCTGTCCCGCCGATGTGACGGGCACGGCCCGGATCCGGATCTTGTTCTCGAGCATTCGCAGTTGCTCAAGTCCTTCGAGTTGTTCGTAAACCCCCATGGGCAAGGAAACGAATCGCTCCAGAACATCGCTCCGGAATCCGTAAATCCCGAGATGCCGGTAGACGGGCGAGGGGCCGTCATCGCCCTGTTCATCGGCCGCGCGGAGATCGGATTCCTTGCGGATTGCAGGGACAATCTGTTTGGAGAACCAAAGCGCGTTATACTCTTTATCAAAAACGCAGGTCGTCCCGGAAAAGGGCGTCCGGGTCTTGGCGTCCCGGAGCTCGTCCAGCTCTGCCCAGCTCATCCGGTAAACGGGCGTCACGACGTCAAGCCGGGGATTTTGTTCAAAGGTCGTCATCAGGGAATCGAGAACGCCGGGCGGCGTAAACGGCGCATCTCCCTGAAGATTGATCACAAAATCCGGCCATTCGGGCATCTGGCGCAGGGCGGCAAGAACACGGTCCGTTCCGGTCGGGCAGGTCGGCGGCGTCAGGACATAGCGAACGCCGATCTCGTCCGCGTGATCGGCTATCCGGCGGTCTTCGGTTGTTACGAGAATATCGACATCGTCCCGCCCGGCGGCGACATGCCAGGCAATATCGACGACCCGGGCGAGCATGCTCTTTCCGCCGATTTTGGCAAGCGGCTTGCCGGGAAAACGTGTGGATCCGTAGCGCGCCGGAATGGCTATCAATGTGCGCATAAAAACTCTCCGGAAGGAAAAGGTTACGGCGCAAGCCTAAAGGAGAATTCAAAAAAGGACAAGCACCGGCCGGACGCTCTTAGGGGATCGCGTGAAGTTATGAATATAAAAATGCATAGAAATAGGTAATGCTTTGTAAAACTACAAAAATCGTCATCCTCCGACTTGTTCGGAGGATCCATTTATCCGCCAGCGCAGGCTTTGGAATGGATCCTCTGGACAAGCCAGAGGATGACGGAATGTCATGATATCATTAAGTTATAATATATACATATTCTCACGCCCGCCGGGACTCCGGGAAAGAGAGCTTTTCAAAGATGAGATCTTCCAGTTCGCCGTTGGCGAACATTTCGCGGACGATATCGCATCCGCCGATGAACTCGCCCTTGATGTAGAGTTGCGGAATGGTCGGCCATTCGGCGAAATCCTTGACTCCCTGACGGATCGTGTTGTCGTCGAGAACGTTATAGGTGCGGAACGGCACGCCGATCTGGGAGAGAATCTGAACGACGGCGGCGGAAAACCCGCACTGCGGAAAACTGGCCGTTCCCTTCATGTATAGAACAACATCATCTGTGGCCAGCTGCTGCCGGATTTGTTCGAAGACAATATTTTCCATTTCCCCAACTTTCTTTTTGTGATGGCATTGATGATAACCGAAATTATGCAAAAAATCAAACCATATAAGGAAGATTTAATATAGAAACTTTTTCCGTCATCCCCGTGAAAACGCACTATTGTCCGGGGTTGCGGTTTTTTAGGATATTAACCTTTTCCCGGACGCCGATGCGTAAAAACGGGGATCTTTCTGTCCCTTGCTTGCGGAAGATTCCCGCCTTCGCGGGAATGACGTATTTTGAGTGGCCAGAGAGACTTAACAGCCTTCCGGCACCGCAGTCTGAATGGCCAGAGCATGAAGCTCCGTATCCATTTTCCTCTCTAATGCGCGGTAGACCATCTGGTGTTGCTGGACGCGGGTTTTTCCGGCGAAGGCGGAGGATACGATGCGCGCGGCATAATGGTCGCCGTCGCCGCGTAAATCGTTAATTTCGATCTCGGCATCCGGAAACGACTCCCGGAGCAGGGCTTCAATCTCTGCCGCATCCATTCCCATGTGTCCTCTCCCTCTCATCAAGATTGTGCAACATATCCTGAACCCAGTCATATAGGGCGGATCTGCCGGAGAGGGAAGGGTGCATTACGCCAGAGAATCCGGCAACGTTTTTTCATGCGCCTCGATGAGCTCCTGTACGGCGATTTGTGCTCCGCCGGGGAAGGTCAGCGTATCCGGCGCGGTATGCCCGATTTGCCAGACATCAATCCCGGATTCGGCCGCCAGTGCCGTGACGATATCCGGCTGCTGTGCGCAGACAAGATAGCGGCCCTGATCCTCGCCGAACCAGAAGCCGGCCGGGTCGTCGTGGTCGTCGATCGTGATTTTCGCGCCCATCCGCCCGGCCATGGCCATCTCGGCGAGCGCGACGGCAAGTCCTCCGTCTGAAAGATCGTGGCAAGCCGTCACCAGCCCCCTGTCGATGAGCATCCGCATAAACGCACCATGCTTGGCCTCAAGCGCAAGATCAACGTGCGGCGCGCCGCCGGCCGTCTTGCCGATCACATCGCGCAGATAAAGCGAACTGCCGAGATGCGCGCCTTTCGGACCAACCAGAAGAAGACACTCATCCGCCGCTTTGAACGCGATATCCATAGCCTTGTCCGCATGGTCGATCACGCCGACCCCGCCGATAACCGGCGTTGGCGGAATGGCTTGCCCGTTGGTCTCGTTATACAGGGACACGTTCCCGGAGACGACCGGGTATTCAAGCGCGCGCCCGGCTTCAGCCATACCCTCAAGACAACCGACGAACTGTCCCATAATCAAGGGTTTTTCAGGATTGCCGAAATTCAGATTGTTTGTGAAGGCCAGCGGCCGCGCGCCGACCGCGCAGATATTCCGGTAGCTTTCCGCAACGGCCTGTTTTCCGCCCGATGCCGGATCGGCCTGACAGTAACGCGGCGTACAGTCGCTCGTGAGCGCAAGCCCTTTATCGTAGCCGGCAATCCGCACAAGAGCCGAATCTCCGGTCCGGGGCGCCTGCGGTCCTGTGATCCCCGGGCTGAAATAGGTCTCGCCCATCACAAGGGAATCGTACTGCTCCCAGATCCAGCGTTTGCTGCACAGGTCCGGACAGGCGACAAGCGTCTTCAGGACAGCCGGGATGCCGCCCTCGGGAAGCGGATAATCGGCGTTGTTAATAGCCGTCGCCGCCGGTGTCGGTTCGTGCGGACGGTCATAGACCGGCGAATCGTCGACAAGCGGCATAACCGGAATATCGCACCAGCATTGCCCGTACATATGAATGACAAGACGCCGCGCGACCGTCGTCCGCCCGATCACGGAAAAATCAAGATCCCATTTCTCGAAAATCCGGCGGGCGAAGTCTTCGCGTCCGGGCTTCAGGATCATCAGCATGCGCTCCTGACTCTCGGAGAGCATCAATTCGTAAGGCGTCATCAGGGTCTCGCGCTGGGGCACCTTGTCAAGGTCGATCTCCACGCCGATTCCGCCCTTTGCCGCGATCTCGACGGATGAAGACGTCAGCCCGGCCGCCCCCATATCCTGAATGGAAATAATCGCGTCTTCCTGCATCAACTCAAGACAGGCCTCAAGGAGAAGTTTTTCGGTGAAGGGGTCCCCGGCCTGAACCGTCGGCCGCTGCTGCTCTGCATTGTCGTCAAATTCGGCACTGGCCATCGTCGCCCCGTGGATTCCATCCCGGCCGGTCTTCGAACCGACATAAACAACCGGCTGGTCGGGCTCTGCGCCGCGCGCATAGAAAATCCGGTCCGTATCGGCCAGTCCGACGGTCATCGCATTGACAAGAATATTCCCGTTATATCCGGGATCGAAATTCGTCTCGCCGCCGACCGTCGGCACGCCCATGCAATTCCCGTATCCCGCAATCCCCGCGACAACGCCGCCAACGAGATGCGGGGTCTTCGGATGATTCATCGCCCCGAACCGCAGGGCGTTCAGGTTCGCAATCGGGCGCGCCCCCATGGTAAAGACATCGCGCATGATCCCGCCGACACCGGTTGCCGCGCCTTGGTAAGGTTCGATGAAAGAGGGATGGTTGTGGCTTTCCATTTTGAAAATGGCGGCTTGCCCGTCCCCGATATCGATGACGCCCGCATTCTCGCCCGGCCCCTGAATAACCCACGGCGCATCCGTCGGCAGTTTTTTAAGATGCAGGCGCGAGGATTTGTATGAACAATGCTCCGACCACATGACCGAGAAAATGCCAAGCTCGGTATAGGTCGGCGCCCGGTTCAGAATTCGGATGATGTGCTTGTATTCTTGGGCCTTCAGGCCGTGCTCGGCGCCGAGTTCAGGCGTGACCTCCGGTTCACGGATGTGGTCCGGGGAGGGGGGTCGTTGCGCGTTTGCAGTCATCGTGTTCAGTCCTTGAGAGTTATCATAATATGTAAGAGTGAAGCATGGCGTCAGGCTGCAACCTTCTGAAGATCGCACAGAGCTTCGAACAACGGCGCGCCTTCAAGCCCCTGATGCGCGCGCGTGACGTTTTCCGGGTGCGGCATCATCCCCAGGATCGTCCGGCGTTTGTTATAGATCCCGGCGATATTGGCAACAGAGCCGTTCGGATTGGCCTCCGGCGTGATTTTTCCGTCGGGGGTGCAGTAACGGAACGCCACCAGACCGTCATCCTCAAGAGCTTTGACCTGATCCTCTCCCGCGTAATAATTGCCCTCGCCATGGGCGACGGGGACGTCCATGACGTAGCCTTCCGGCATCGTGCGGGTAAACATCGTATCGGTCCGCGCACAGGCGATATGAACGGGCTTGCAGATAAATCTCAAGGATGTGTTCCGCAGCAGGGCTCCGGGAAGAAGTCCGGTCTCAATCAGCATCTGAAACCCGTTGCAGACGCCGAGAATCGGCGTCCCGCGTTCGGCATGGCGGATGACATCCCGCATGATCGGGGAGTGCGCAGCCATCGCACCGCACCGCAAATAATCGCCGTATGAAAATCCGCCGGGAAGAACAATCAGATCCGGTTTGCCGAGATCGGTTTCTTTGTGCCAGACAAGCTCGGCTTTCACCCCGCCGACGGCGTCAAAGGCCATAACCATATCTTTTTCGCGGTTCGTCCCCGGAAAAAGCAAAATCGCGACTTTCATAAACGTCTCCTGAATGATGTGTCTGACTTTCTATTAGCATAGCCCGCGCTTGAAAAGAAAGGCGTTTGGGAAGAACGTTCCGGATTTTATCACGAAAAAACGTGTAACCTCCTTTTCCGATAATCAAAAAGGTGCTTATATAGCCGCGAAAGACCGGAACCCATCAGATATGAAGAACAGGACACACGGAAATGGCGAGACGACGCGCACTTTATGACGGCAAGGCGAAAACGATTTACGAAGGGCTGGAACCCGGAACGGTGATCCAGTACTTCAAGGACGATGCAACGGCGTTTAACGCGCAAAAACATGCGGTAATTTCGGGGAAAGGTGTTCTGAACAACCGGATTTCGGCGCACCTCATGACGCGCCTGGAGATGGTCGGCATTCCAACGCACTTCCTGCGCTCGATCAACATGCGTGAACAACTCGTCCGCCAGCTGGAGATTATTCCCGTCGAAGTCGTCGTCCGGAACGTGGCCGCCGGCTCGCTAAGCAAGCGTCTGGGGATCAAGGAAGGCGCGCCGCTTCCGATGCCGATCATTGAGTATTATTACAAAAATGACGCCCTCGGCGATCCGATGATCTCGGAATCGCATATCGTCTCCTTCGACTGGGCGGATCCGTATGAACTGGAAGAGATTGTCTCGTTAAGCTGGCGGGTCAATGACTTCCTGAGCGGCCTGTTCACGGGAATCGGCTTGCGCCTGATCGACTTCAAACTGGAATTCGGCCGTCTGTGGGATGACGACGGAAACCTGTACCTGATGCTTGCCGATGAAATTTCCCCGGATAACTGCCGCTTGTGGGATGCAACGACGGATGAAAAGCTGGACAAGGACCGCTTCCGTCACGATCTCGGAGACCTGATCGAGGGATATCAAACCATCGCGGAGAAAATGGGATTGATCCCCAAAGGCGGAATTATCCAGGGCGGCAACATCGACGAGCAACTTGCCGCGTCTCTGGCGGAAATCGAGAACGAAATGGCACAGGGACGCCGCCCGCGTAGCATCCTGAAAATGCCACCCAGAAAACATTGAGAAAAATTGAAAAAACGAAAATCATTCCCGCGATAGAGGAACACAAGGAGCACAACATGAAAGTCAACGTGAAAATCACGCTGCGCAAGGGGGTTCTGGACCCGCAGGGAAAAGCCATCACGCGCGCGCTCGGCGGCCTTGGATTCGAAGGCGTTGCGTCCGCCCGGCAGGGCAAGTTGATCGAGTTGGAACTCGAAGACGGCCTGTCCCCTGAAAAGGCCAAAGAGACCGTGGCGCAAATGTGCGAGCGGCTCTTGGCGAATACGGTCATGGAAGACTACGAGATCGAAATCGTGGCGTAGAAATTATAGAGGTTCTAGAGATCTCGAATCTGTTTCTCGCGCCAGATAACGTAAAGCCCGGCCCCGATAATCAATCCCGCGCCGGCGACCGTCTCCGGCCCCGGAATATCGCCGAACAGAAAAAAGCCGAAAATAAGTCCCCAGATCATCTGGGTATAGTGGAACGGTGCGATAGACGCCGTATCCCGGGCGAGCGCATGCCCGATCCCGAAAAAAATATTGCCGCAGATAATAAACAGCGGGGCAGAAAGAAGAATGCCGAGATAGAGCGCCTCGCCACTCTGGAACATCGACGGAACATCAGGCGCGCCGCGCCAGACCTGGGTCACAAAGATGAAGAGAAGGGGATAAAAAGCGTAAAGCAGCGGCGAGTCGCCCGGGCCGATTTTTCGTGCACAGAGAATATTCCCGCTGACGAGAATGGCTGCAAAAAAAGTAATGGCAAAGCCGACAGGTGCGGCCTGCCATTGCGGCCCGGCGAGGATGATGACGCCGACAAACCCGATCAGGATAGCCGCAAGTCTTCGAATTCCGAGCGTCTCTTTCAACAGAAAAACCGATAGAACAGAGGCAAGAAGAGGCGTCAGAAAAATGATGCCGTAGAAATTGGCAAGAGAAATTTCCTTAAGGGCATAGGGAACGCAAAACGCATTCGATCCTGAAAAAACGGCCCGCACAAGGTGCCATTTCAGATTTGGACTAAGAAACCCCTTCGGCCCGTTCCTGAACAAAATGATCCCGCCGGTAACCACGACAGAAATAAAAGACGTCACGGTCAGCATCGCCGGAACGGGAAGGCTGTAGACAAGAATTTTGTAGGACGCGTCAAGAAGACTGAGGCTGAGCCAGCCCAGACACACGATCCCGATCGCGAGAAACGGCCGCGCGGTATTATGGTCTTTCGTATTTTTATCGGACATGTTTGACCCCGAACCATGGATAAGAATAAGTTGTAAAGCCAGCAAAACCAACCGTCATTCCGGCGTAATCCCGGAACTTAATCGAGCCTTGAAAATCGAAGATTTTCATTTGGCGAGATTTGGTATCCGGGATCTTTATCCAAAGACCCCGGCTCTGCGCAAAATCTCCGCTTACGCGGAATTTTTGCTTGCCCGGGGTTGCGATTCTGGGTGCGCTAACTTTTTTCCGGACAGTCATGGGCCATCGCCGTGATCCAGTATATCGGGACAATCTTTTTACACATCCCGCACGCGGCTTCGGATCAAATCGGGGACGGTGACGGACGTGCCGACCGGGCCGAGATCGAACGCGGAGAGGATCCGGGCTTCGGCTTTTTCGGCGGCGGACTGCGTACGGGCATGGATCAGGCACAGCGGCCGTTGCGAGGCGCCGCCCACGCTTTCGCCGATTCCGGCAACATGTTCAAGGCCGACCGCAGGATCGATGATATCGCCCGGCGCGCGGCGCCCGCCGCCAAGCTCGACAATGGCAAAACCGAGCGCGCGCACGTTGATCTCTTCGACGACGGCCTCGGATGGGGGAAGGACCGGCCGGATAACGGGAGCTTTTTCGAGGGCCCGGTCCGCTTTTGATAAAAAATCGGACGGCCCGCCCATATGCGCGACCATCGACTCAAAAGCGGCGGCGGCGCGCCCGTCATTCAGACACGCGGCGGCAAGATCCCGCCCGGAATCGATGTTATCGGCAAGGCCGCCAAGGACGAGAAGATCGGCGGAAAGGGCCAGAACGACTTCCATCATGCGCGGGTCCCGGGCGTCTCCGCGCAGGAATGCGGCGACCTCGACGATTTCGAGGGCCGCCCCGGCGTTTTGGCCCAGGCACTGATTCATATCCGTCACAAGAGCGGTGCATTTTATGCCGCTGCTGAGGGCCGTCCGAACGAGACTTTCGGCAAGCTGAACCGAATCGGCTTCGACTTCCATAAAGGCGCCGGATCCGGTCTTGACGTCGAGGACGAGTCCCTGAACGCCCGCTGCAATTTTTTTGGACAGGATGGACGCGGTAATCAGGTCGGGACTGGCGATTGTCGCCGTGACGTCACGGATTTCATACATTCGCCGGTCGGCCGGCGCAATCTGGCTCGTCGCGCCGAAAATCGCGCACCGCGCATCGCGGACGACGGCGATGGCGCTGTCAAGCGCGGGGCGTGTGACATAGCCCGGGATCGCGTCGAGCTTGTCAAGCGTTCCGCCCGTATGACCAAGGCTGCGCCCTGCGATCATGGGGACATAGGCCCCGCAAGCCGCGACGATCGGGGCGACGATCAGGGAGGTTTTGTCGCCGACACCGCCCGTCGAGTGCTTGTCGAGGACGGGGCCGTCGAGAGTGTATCGGGACCAGTCGATGCAGGTGCCGGACTCGGCCATGGCCCGGGTCAGGGCGGCCCGTTCCTCGGTCATCATCGGCTGCAGGCAGGTTGCCATGCAAAAAGCGGCGATTTGCGCGCCCGAGACATCGCCGGTTGTCATGCCGCATACAAAATCCCGGATGTCCTCCGGGGCCAGTTTTTCTCTCAAGCGGCGTTTTCTAATGATTTCCTGCGCAAGCATGGATCCTCGCTGACGATTTCACGGCACCGGGACTTTTCTGCCCGGAAAGTCCATCTATAATCTATATATGGATCCGATACCAGCCTCCCCGAAACAGGACCCCCGGACATGAAAGACCCCGTTGAAAAAATGTCGCCAGCCGTCAAGGAAAATGCCACGGCCATTATGGATATGGCCCGGAATTTCTTTCATATGGAAGCCGCAGGCGGCATTCTCCTTGTGCTGGCGGCGGCACTGGCCATGATCGTCGCCAATACCGGCCTGTATCCGTTTTATGATCATATTCTCAACGGCGTTTACTTCCGGATCGGCTTTGCCGATAACGTGGGCGGGGATCTCGAAATCGAGAAGTCTCTGCTGCTCTGGATCAATGACGGCCTGATGGCGGTCTTTTTCTTTCTGGTCGGTCTGGAGATCAAGCGCGAGGTCACGGACGGCGGGTTATCATCCCCGCGTCAGGCCGCCTTGCCGGTCATGGGCGCGCTTGGCGGCATGGTCGTTCCGGCGCTGATTTTCTGGGCAATCAACCGGGACAGTCCCGAGACGCTGTCCGGATGGGCGATCCCGGCGGCGACGGATATTGCCTTCGCGCTCGGCGTTCTTGCGCTGCTCGGCCCGCGCGTGCCGGTTGCGTTGAAAATCCTGTTAACCGCCATTGCCGTGATCGACGATATCGGGGCAATCCTGATTATCGCGCTCTTCTACGCGCATGATATTCGTATCCTGCCGCTTTATTTTGCGGCGGCGGCGCTTGTGGTGCTCTTTGTCCTGAACCGCAGGAACGTGGTCTCGACCGCTCCCTATATTCTGGCGGCGCTTGTGCTCTGGATCGCCGTTCTGGAATCGGGCGTTCATGCCACGCTGGCGGGAGTCGTCGCGGCGCTGTTCATACCGATGCATTCGAAAAAACATCCGGAATTTTCTCCCGCCAAACACATGGAACACGCGCTTCATCCCTGGGTGGCTTTCGGCGTTCTGCCGGTCTTCGGATTTGCAAACGCAGGGGTGCCGCTCTCCGGTCTCGGATGGGATATTCTTACGGATCCCGTGATGTCCGGCGTGGCTGCCGGGCTGTTTTTCGGGAAACAGATCGGCATCTTCGCCTTCATGGCCGTGGCGATTTTTCTCGGCCTCGGACACAAACCGGAGGGCACGAGATGGATCCAGATTTATGCCGTGTCGGTCCTGTGCGGGATCGGGTTTACGATGTCCCTCTTTATCGGCGGGCTGGCCTATGAGAATATAGAATTTCAGGCCGGAGTGCGCCTTGGCGTCATCATCGGATCTCTGGCCTCTGCACTTCTGGGGTACTTGATTTTGTATCTGGTCCCGGCGGCGTCGCCGCTCGGTGCGCATTCAAACGGGAAGAGGGAGACGACAGGATGAGGAAGACAGTAACAATCGCGCGCGGAGACGGGATCGGACCGGAGATCATGCAAGCGACTCTGGACGTCCTGAGCGCCGCCGGCGCGGAACTGGATTACGAAGAAATCCAGATCGGCCGCGCGGTGTATGAACGCGGCATAAAAAGCGGGATCGAGCCGGAGGCCTGGGATTCCCTGCGCCGCACGAAAGTCTTCCTGAAAGCCCCGATCACGACTCCGCAAGGCGGCGGATTCAAATCGCTGAATGTGACGGTCCGCAAAACGCTCGGGTTGTTTGCGAATGTCCGGCCTTGCGTGTCCTACGCGCCTTATGTGGAGACCCGCCATCCGAAAATGGATCTCGTCATCGTCCGCGAAAACGAAGAAGATCTTTATGGCGGGATCGAATACCGTCCGACCGCCGACGTCACGGAGGCCGTAAAGCTGATCTCCCGGCCGGGATGCGAGAGAATCGTCCGCTACGCCTTCGAATACGCCAGAGCGCACGGCCGCAAAAAGGTCACATGCATGACCAAAGACAACATCATGAAGCTCTCGGACGGGTTGTTCCACAAGGTTTTTGATGAAATCGCGGCCGAATATCCGGACATTGAAAAAGATCATTACATCATTGATATCGGCTCTGCCCGTCTCGCAAACGCCCCGCATATTTTTGATGTAATCGTCACGTTGAACCTGTACGGCGATATCATCTCGGATATCGCGGCCGAGATAACGGGTTCCGTCGGGCTCGGCGGCTCCGCGAATATCGGCGCGGCGTGTTCGATGTTCGAAGCCATCCACGGCAGCGCGCCGGACATCGCCGGCAAAGGGATCGCCAATCCGTCAGGGCTTATGCTGGCGGCGGTCATGATGCTCGTTCATCTGGGCGAGAACGGGATTGCTGCGAAAATACACAATGCCTGGCTGAAAACGCTGGAGGACGGCATGCACACGGGAGATCTCTACCGCCCGAATTTAAGCGCGCATCAATGCGGAACAACCGAATTCGCCCGCGCAGTGATTGATCGTCTCGGGCAAAAACCGGAGAAATTCGCCCCCGTCGATTACGGCGAGAGCCGGGAAGGGGGGATGCCGGTCCCCGAACCGAAAGAGCTTCCGCCCCCGAAAAAGATATTGGTCGGGATCGATGCGTTCGTCGAATGGGCGGGCGAAGAACCGGAAGCCCTCGCGAAACTTGTGCAGGAACATATCGACGAAGACCTTGTGACGCTGCGCGCCATCGACAACCGGGGCGTGAAAGTCTGGCCGGACGGCTTGCCGGAGACGTTCTGTACGCGCCACTGGCGATTGCGGATCGTGGCCGCGGACGATGTCGAGATTACGCCCCAGATTATCTACGAAAGCATGGGCGCGCTGGTTGAGGCAGGCCTCGAAGTCACCGCCATCAACTCCCTGTTCCGCTATGACGGCGCCAACGGATTCAGCGACATGCAGGGCGAATAACGCCCGGCTCTGAATGGCGGATAGAATTGCGATGGATGGACAAACCGTTTTTGAATCGCGAAGGCGCGAAGTTTTCGCAAATCTCTTCGCGTCTTTGCGTCTTCGCGATTCATTTTCTTTTTTATAGGAACCTCTGCACCCCCCCCATTAACACAATACTCGTCATGCCCGCCTTCGCGCACTACTGTCCGGGAAAAAGTTAATTTCCCAAAAATCCGCAACCCCGGACAAGCAAAAACTCCGCAAAAGCGGAGGTTTTGTGTAGAGCCGGGGTCTCCTGAC
>JANQFU010000053.1 GCA_028277665.1 Alphaproteobacteria bacterium
ATTCTTACAACAGGTGTTGCACTTCGTTCGTGAATTTAGAGAATCCAGAGAAAACGTTTTTCTTATTTTACGCGGCGTCCCGCAGAAACGGCGTTCTCCCCCGAAACTCCGGACCTTCGCGTTTAAACAACTCTATGACTGGATCCCGGCTTTCGCCGGGATGACGGTTGGTTTTGTCGGCTTTGTAACTTATTCTTATCCATAATTCAGGTTATAGTAATATAAAAACCGTCATTCCCGCGAAGGCAGGAATCTTCCGAAAACAAGAAACTGAAAGATCCCCGCCTGCGCGGGGATGACGTATTTGGGTATGTTTTTGCGATTCTCGTTCTGTTTTCCTCTGCGTTCTCTGCGCCCCCTTTTGCGCTTTTGGGGTTAAAAAGACTTTCAATTTTGTCATTGCGAGCCCGCGGAGCGGGCGCGGCAATCCAGAATCTCACAGATTTAAACGCTTTCTCTGGATTGCTTCGTCGGCGTTGCCTCCTCGCAATGACGGAAAAGAAGGCCTTCCATGAAATTGACAAGGTGGTAAGCACCACCCGTCAAAATTTTGTTATCCCTGTGAAAATGCATGACTGTCCGGGAAAAGGTTAATATTCCCAAACCCCGCAACCCCGGACAAGCAAAAGCTCCGCATAAGCGGAGGTTTTGCGCAGAACCGGGATCTCCTGATCGAGATCCCGGATACCAAATTCTCATTCAATGAATGAGAATTGGTATCAGGTGAATATTACGAAAGACTCGGACCCGGACCGCTTGCGCCCGGCGCACGAGATGGATCCGGATCTGTCGACGAACCGGCGATCTCTGTGACATTTTGACCAAATTGCCGGAGTTTTTCTTCAAGCCCAAGTCCCGCAAACATTTTGTCGAACATACCGAGCAGATTTTCACCCGCTGTCTGAACAGCGCCGCCACCCGTCGCAACACCGAAAATCATCGCGAACAGGTTCTGAAGCGCCGGATGGCTAGCTCCGAACTGCCCCATCATGGCGAAAAACCCCTGGAAAAGCTGGGACAGGCCTGCCATACCATCCGGCGGCGTCGGGGTGCCGCCGCCCGGCGCACCGCTGCCCGCACCCGCACTGGCTCCAGTTCCGGGGGCAGGACTTCCGCCCGCTACAGATCCCGGAGCACCTGTGGGAGCATCTCCCCCCGGCAACCCCCCTCCGATCGCCAATCCCATACCTGTACCCGCACCCGCTGCCGCCCCTCCGGCAACCGGTTCGGCAGGAGAAGCGGAGGGCGCAGAGGCCGCCGCCGCAACCCTTGTTTCCACAGCATTAATAATCGTTTCGGGAGGAAGGGTTCCGGTTATGAGTTGGCTGCGATTTTGTTCATCTGAAATAACGGCCGTCATGGCGTCAAGAGCATCCCCCCGCGTTGCGGGATCGTTCAAGGTCGCCCGCAGTGTCTTGCCAAGCGGCCCGTCCGCGTGTCGGGTAAAATAGCTATCAAGAGCCGTTACCGAAAAAGTGACCTCAAGAGGCGAGCGTCCTTCCAGGCCTGATGCGATTTTCTGTGTTGCAGCCAGGGCTGCATCACCGTTTAGCCCCATCTCTGTAAAAGAAAGATACAGGGCTTGCATCTGATTCTCGAAATCCGGGTCTCCGTTCCCGCCATGTTGTACGCCATTATGCTCTCCATCGGGATTAAAACGCATCTCTTTTCCCTCCAGCCTCTGAAACGAGGCGTTCTCTCCTCATCGTTTGTTAATAGACCACGCCGTGCGTCATGCCGGGACGACGGACAAACAGCGGCACGGTCGTTAAATCTTTCATTTGATCGTCCTCAATCCATAATACCGTAATTGAGTCGGAATTTTCAAATTTCACAGAAAGTTCGGGATCGACCTTCATGCCGACAGGCTGCAAAATCCCGCCGCGCGTGATCATATACATTTCCCGGTCCTCGATTTCGTATTCCACGTATTCAAGACGATCGGCCAGCGGGCGGTTATGCAACATCATGATCTGCCCGGTCTCATAGGCCACGAGCAGATTGACGCTCATCAACTCGGTCAGGGGTTTGTGCAAAGGATGTCCTTCAGGCGCACGACCGGGACGCGGAGACATATCGCGCGGCGGTTTACCCTGTGCCTTGTTTTTTGTTTTTTTGTTGCCTGCCATGTTTCTGACTTCTCTATCTGCCCATTCTCATTGTAACGGGACCGGTTTAAGAAAGCTTTAATCCTCCGGTCTTTTGCGTTCAGCCCGGATAATCCGGGGGCCGGTTGTACAAATCGTCATATAAAAACGTCCAGCCGCGCTTGAGATCCATTAGCGGATCGTTGTCCGCAATACGCCTCGGGATTCTCAAATCCGGCGGTACGGCAGCAACGGCCGGCAAGATCCGGTTCATCGGCACAACATATTTCTCGTGATCGAGATCGATCCTGTTCACTTCGATTTTTCTGACACGGTCAGCGCCGCGCATATCTTTCTCGTACGAACAGGCGATCATATTGAAATAAATCTGGCCGAACGGATCGATATGCGTGTGCCCGATCCGGACCTGCCCCGGAACTTCCTCCACATAACTGACATCCAGCGTATCCGGATACGGCAGGTATAACTCAAGAAAAGCCCGGCAATACGCATAACGCATGGAGCCGACACGCGGACGCATCACCGCCCAGACAATCAGCCCGATGACCAGAATTGCAGCGCATCCGGCAAGAAAAGCCCTGCTTCGGATCAACCCCCGCACACGGTCTTTCCAGGGAATCACGATCTTCACGGGCCGCGCTTCCCGTGAAAGATCCTCGTTCATGTTCATGGAGGCCTGAAGATGATCGGCTTCCCGCTTCAACCGTGCTTTCGCTTTTTTCCGCCGCTGTTTGAGCGCCCGGTCCATTGTCATGTCGCGCCCCTTCTATCTTCGGCCTCCAGACTCGCAGCCACCATTTCAGACACGATCTCTTCAATCACGTCACCCAGCGTCAGGGACTGTGACTCCGCATGCTCTGCAGCGGCCATAATCCGGCGCTTGATCTCGTTCCGGGCACTGCCGCCCGGGAAATTTGCCGCCAGCATCTGTCGGGCGCGCGGCGCACCGATCCGCTCATACAGGCGGTTTCGGATAGCCACATCCTCCGAAGTGGTTGACAGGGCCCAGAGCTCAATCGGTCCAAGCGTGTTGATCAAATGTTGCTCATATCGGCCGCTCGTCGTTCCAAGCACGAGAAGCGCAGGGGCTCCGCCGGATTTCGGGCCCGTCAACCGATAGCGGATGATATTCCGTGCCGTCTGGGACAACCCGAAACGCCCGCAAATATTTTCAACGGCCTGATCCGAAAGCGCCGCCCCAAGCACCCAGACCCCGGTTGCAAGATCGACCATATCCTCACTGAAATCCTCGAGAAGCTGCGAAGAAAGAACAATCTGGACGCCGCGTTTCCGGCCTTCCCGAACGTCCCGGATAACCTGATTCCGTACAGAAGACGATTTATTCGTTCTGTGAAACTCGTCGTAACACAGCCGCTTCGGCGTTTCTGCGAGTTCTTCAAGCCTGAGTTCATGATACATGCGGTATTTTTCGGGAACGCTCCCAAGCGCCTCTTTCCCCATCCACCAGCTCCGCACAAGAACATGGCGCGCCAGCATGTACATGATCGACGTTTGGCGGTCCGCCACTTCGTCTCCCTGCGGCGCGACATCCATCAGGTCGAGAGAACAAATTCGCGCCTGCGCGATATCAAACTGCGTGACAGAGGCCAGAATCGGGAACTCCCGGATAGACGATGTAATCATCCGCTCAAAAGCGCTCAGAACATTCTCCAGGCTGCCCCCGATCGATGTTTCTTCCAAAAGAGAACGAATCTGGGGACGGCGCGACGCCGTAATGGCATCCGCCAGGGTAGGAACGGCATGGCGCTGCGCCAACATTGCGGCATGCGGATCTCCCGCCTCGAACAGCCTGTCGACGACATCCCACCAGTAAGGATCGGACGGCAAATGAATGCTGTAGCGCTGGATGGCCTCGTCCACGGTCTGGTCGAGACGCGCGAGATAAGGACGGGGCTCTGCGTTCGCGCTCGTATCATCCCGCCAGCGGAACATTTCATCGACAACGAGACCGGCCAGTTGCTGTATCCCGTCATAAGGCCGGTCGTACCCCGGAGGGGTGCACAAAAGCGTCAATAACTCAACAAGATAACTACGTTCATCGATAAGCGGAAAACGGCAGCCGAGCTGTGTGTCAAACGGATTGACCGCATAATCATGCGCCATCTGGAGACGGTAATACTCGGCCTCGTGTTTGCGGTCCTCCGGCAACGCTTCCTTAATCAACGACACAAGCCCGGACGAAGACGGACCGATATCGATGATGGCAACAAATGGAAGACCGGCCATCCCCGGAGTCAGGCAGGTTCCAAGATTAAGAGAATTCATCAGAACCGACTTACCGGCCCCCGGCTGCGCGAAGATCAGATCGAACCATGTTGTCGTGACATTTGTTCCGGTCTGATACGGCCAGATTTTCCCGTCCGGCGTTCTGAATAAAATCGCCCCTTGCCCGAACGGGCTGGACGGCCGCTGCCACGGCAGAAGCTTCATCACTTCGTACATTGGCGCAATGCCGGTCGGCGCCGTCCCCGCACAATGAATCCCCATCGCCGAAGACATGACACAATCCAGGGCGTCACCCGAGAATTCGCTGACCTGACAATATCCCCAGGATTCAATCGCCTGCGTCAAAACCGAAAGCTGATTTTGAATTTTGTCGACATCAGGCGCCGGCGCCCAGGTCGCCGCCGAAACCCGAAGACGAACCACGGGCTCTTTCCGGGCAACGGCCTGAAGCCCCTCAAGCGAATATTTGATCTGCTTGTTCATGGCGTTTGTCACGCCGAGAATTGTTGCAACGAAGCTCCGGAACGTCGAAGAATAAATTCCGCCCCCCTCGACCAGAAACGATATTCTGTACGGAACATTTGCTTCGAACAGCCTGTTCAACAGCATGGGAAACGGGCTGGCGTCCATCGGACCGAGAGTCATGTCGCATCCGGCCCAAAGGAGATCCCCGATCCGGACAATCGATTCACTCAGAACCCGCGCATCGGCTACGGCAAGTTGAGCCGGAAGCTTCATCCACAAAATATCGGACATATCCCTCCCGCTTTGCGGCGCGCGGGAGGGAATGGGATCCCCCGGCAGGCAAGGCCGCCAGGTTTCGTTGGTCTTGTTCGGAAACATGTTGTCCCGGACGGCGCGCAAAGCGTCATGAACGTCCATAAGATCGCCGCGCACCCCCAACTCGTCGAGAGACGCCATCATTGCCGAAATGAAAGATTTATGACGTGTCCGCAAAGCATTCACAGCCGCATACGGATACTGGGCGTAACCGGCATTGACCCATCGTTTCCCCTGCATGTTTTTGTGCGCCCGCTCCATTTCGTTCTTTGTTAGAATGGACGGTCTGGTCCAGAGAACGAAGTAGCATTCTTCATAAGAGGTAAAATGTGAAAGATGCCGGATCCGTTCGTCAAAAAGATCTTCCAGATCAAGAGACAGGTTCTTCGCTGTCTTCCGGCTTGGCGTCACCTGGGATTTCAGGTGCTTGTCGATTCTCTGGGGATCGCGGATAAAATAGACCTGCACGGCATGGCCGATCCGGTCGAAGCGTGCGCCGACCTTGATCGTTGCGCCCTCAATCAGGTGACGGTATTCGTCTTCCCCGATAACCTGGCGGCTTCCGTCTATCTTGATATAGCTGACCAAAGACCCGTCTTTTCCCACAAGCGTCACATCGTTATCCGCCGTCTCCAGACGGATAAACGTCTCAATAGACTGCCGCATGGCAGTCTGCGCGGGGGCCAGCAATTTATCGATCCAGCTCATGATAAATGTACTTGTATGACGGCTTGCTTGCGTTTCAGGACAGGCAGCGGAAGACAAATGACCGGCCGAAACCTGGAATAGCGCCAAACCGCGCCCATGCCCCGGCCACAGGAATAAGTATAATCGACAATGCGCATCTTAAGAAGCCTGCGCAACAATTTTATGATAGTCGATCCAGTTTTGAGGCAATTTTCCACCGAACGGACCATCTTTCGAACGCCAATAAGCCAGAATCTGAGGAAACTGATTGAATTTCAGGTCGGCCTCCTGAATCACCCGCTGATCAAGCGGAAACAAACGTACACCGCCCAGTTTTCGCGCTCTGGCCCCATATGCCTTGTCCGTGAGATAATCCCGCAACACGCTCGCCAGAATATACGGGTCGTCGGATCCGAGACGCGCCTTGGCTTCCGCCCGCCGCGCCAGAAGGGATTCCAGTCCTTTCCGGGCGGTGTCCGCCGCCGGGCCCTGCGAAATCCGCGCGATATAAATCGCCCGCGCGATATGATGAAGTCTGGCCTGGGGTATTTCCGGCAACCAGATCAGCACGCCCGAGCGCATCAGCGGCACAAGATGAAGATTAAAACACTGATGACAGAAAATACAGGACGTAGCAAGATTTTCCTCCCGATGGTCGCTCGGTACATTGTTCATCGCCTGAACGGCCATATATTTTCTGGACTGAAACCCGCAATAGCGGCAGGTATAATCGTCCCGTTCGTAAATTTTTTTCTTTAGATCTTCGGGGGGGTCATAGGCTTTAAGCCCCGCGTCCAGACTGACGGCGCGCGGCAGGCTCAGTGTGATGGGCAAAAAATCGTTCATGGTCTTCCTGTTTTCCGGGGTTTGTCTTTGAAGAATCCTCAGACAAAGAATACACCGTATTGCGTCAAGCCTAAAGTATTCTGCACAAACGTCAGAAGAGGGCCGATATTGACGGCAACGGCGCCACCGACAAGATGCGTCACCCCGGCCATCATCGAGGCCTGCTGAGACCCCTCCGCAACGTCCCGCAGGATAAACCATCCGCGAACGAAGCTGATTGCCCCGATGATCATCATAAAGGCCACAACAGAACTGAGAACCTGATAGATATGCGCCTGTTCGAGAAGGGACATGCCTGTAACCGTCAGATACGGCATAATGGCAAAAGTCGAGACTTCCGTATCGCCGAAAATGCTGTCTGAGAACGCGCCAAGCATCTGGTCGATAGACAAAAGCGCTCCCCCTACAAGAAACGTCATAATCGTCCCGAAGCCGCCCGGCCCGCGCGCACCCTCATCCGCTTTTTTCAAAAGCCTGTTAATGCCGATCATCACGAAAACGACCCCCGCCAGATAGCTGAACGTCGAGATCGCAATCATCATCGGATCGAAAATATCCGAGATAAATCTGAGCAGGAGCGTATCAAGTCCCGCGCCGCCGCCACCGGAAAGCAGGGAAATCACACTTGTAACAATACCGCCTGTCGGATCGGCCGCAAAAGCCGAATTGCTTACCGACTCAATATCCCCGCCGACCGTGTCACGAACGACTTCCGCGACATACGGGAGGGAAAAGAATGCTCCGCCGGAAAGAAATTTCTTCGCGGGCTCCCAGGCCGACACCTGATTTGGATTATTGACATGAGTGACGACATCGTTAATGCCCCAGGCCGCCAGACCGATCCCGAACAGGTGGGCCAATCCGGCAAAGAGGCTCGGAACCCTGTGAAGAGAATCGACAACATTCATGATCGCAGTGCCGAGCGTATCCCCGACCTCTGAAACCACGATCCCGATCGTCCCCATAATCAGGTCTGTCGCGTGCGCATCTCCCGCATAACAAAAGAGAGCGGCCGCGAACACTGTAAAAAAGACATACAGATGTGCGCAACGAAAAGAAATCCGAGTGACGATACAGGACAAGCCTGCCGTCTCGGATAAACTTTTTGGCACCGGTCTCATACACACCTCTCCTAAAAACCTGATAATACTATTTAATCATATATTTTCGATATAGATCAAATTTGGGAGAAATTTTCTTGTGAAACCAAGAACATGCCCGGATATACATTCCATAATATATTTACTCATCCTACACTTTTTATACGCCCGACGCAAATTTCCGTAAAATAAAAAAGCCTATACAACACAAAAAATCATTTAAAAACAGTTAATAAACTGAATTTTCTTGAACGCGCTTGAACACATAATGACGCTATAAGGTAATCGCGTGAGAATATGTATATTAGAGTTTACGCAAAGCACGCATTTTCTTTCCTCTGGAGCAATCTCCTCGAGCTCACCACTCGTCAAAATTTTGTTATCCCTGTGAAAACGCATGACTGTCCGGGAAAAGGTTAATATCCCCAAAACCCGCAACCCCGGACAAGCAAAAGCTCCGCATAAGCGGAGGTTTTGCGCAGAGCCGGGGTCTC
>JANQFU010000057.1 GCA_028277665.1 Alphaproteobacteria bacterium
GAGACCCCGGCTCTGCGCAAAACCTCCGCTTATGCGGAGCTTTTGCTTGTCCGGGGTTGCGGGTTTTGGGGATATTAACCTTTTCCCGGACAGTCATGCATTTTCACAGGGATAACAAAATTTTGACGGGTGGTGAGCTTGAGGAGCAAACTTTACAGACAATTGACAACCCTTTTGACATAAAAGTGTTACCTGTGTCTCAATAACAATCTGTTACCCATGTGTCCGGGTCAGACCATCTAAAACTGGCGCGAGCGACGGGACTCGAACCCGCGACCTCCGGCGTGACAGGCCAGCGTTCTAACCAACTGAACTACGCCCGCGCAAACAGTGCAGTGTAGATAGCAATTGAGTCTCAATCTGTCAACGTCCGAGTGCAATGTTTTTGTAGAAAAATTCAGAGTGAAGGCTGGTGGTGCGACAGGGATTGAACCTGTGCCCCCTGCCGTGTGGAGTACAAGGAAAAAAGGATCACGAAGCGTTACCGGGAAGAGATAAGAGAAATCAATGCATGGCTTTTTCTTCAACCTACACGCGCCATTTAAATGTTGCCCAAATGTTCTTTTCGTGATATGGCAACGTCATACTTCTTTCACGGAAGATAATTTGAGAACTCATGGAAACCATTTTTCGTCAGCTTCCAGAGAATATTTTCAAACCGCTGGCTACGCCAAATAAGCAGCTATACAGCAGACTTCTGCTTTATCTTTATCGTGAGGTTCTGGGGGACATGACAGGCAATTTGCCGTCAAAGCGGGTCCTAATACAGGAAATTGCACAGTATCTGGAAAATTGGCAAACAGAGTATACTCTTCAAGATGATGTTGAAGATGATCTTGCAAAGCAGGACGCGGATCAGCGCCGCTCCTCTGTTTATCGCAGGCTGGTTGAAACGGGCTGGCTGATTGAACACAGAGACGGTTACCGCCAACTTGTTGATTTCAATGCTGAGGCCCGCCTTTTACTTCAAGAGATTGGCCGGATTGAATCCGGACAGGCTCAGAGTTACGGCAGCGCTGTTATTAATGTTCTTTCAAATATGGAAAGCGCTTTTGGGAACCCGGAGGACAGATCAGAGGGCATTAGCAATGCAGCTAGATTTTCAGGAGAGTTTCTGCAGCATATCCGCACAGTCGCCGCTGCTGTAAGGAAAATGGAAGAACTAATCATCAAACAGAAAGATCTGCACAATATCTTTGAATCTTTCTTTGATGACTATGTAGAAAAATATCTTATTCGTGACATCAAAACCCTGCATACACAAAACAATCCCTTTCGTTTTAAAAACAAGATTGTTGCTTTGGTCTATGATCTTTATGAAGACGAAGTAAAGAGATACAGGCTGGAAAATGCCTACATAAAAGAAGGGCGTAGCCCGGACCGGGAAAGAGCGAGCGCTCTTTTGTTTCAGGAATTGAGAATAATTGAAACCGTATTTGAAAATATTGATCAAAACCTCAGGATCATAGAAAACACAAACCTGCGGCTACAGCGCCGTATATCCAACACTGTTCGTTATATGGATCGCGTTGGTTATGCTGCTGTTGATCGTATTAAGGAGGCAATCCGCACAGTCGCCGCTCTGCCGCTTGGAATGAAAGAGGAAGTCGATGTTTCTGCGCCTGTTCCTCTTGCCCTGCGTCCTGTAGGTATACAAGACCTCTATCAGAAACCTTCCCCCAAAGCAGATATCGAACAACGGGTCATACGCAAGCGCAAACCGGACCCGGCCTTACGTGCCTACGAAGCCGCCAAACGCGAGTTTTTCAAACAGGTTATGCCGTCAAAAGCCCATATAGCCTCTTTTCTCGAAAAAGCTCTAGGCGATAGCAACTCGGTAGACGCCAAGGATATTACAATAGAAACGCTTGATGACTTTGTTGTTTTCCAGCGTCTTCGCGAGCTTCCCTATCTCTATGGGGGAGTATTCGCGGATCATTATGCTGTCGAAATGAAAGAGGGTATGTACGAATCCGACTGGCTTGAATGCCGTGATTTTACAATACGCAGAATAGACATATCTCGAAAGCAGGCAGCATGACAGCACTTGAATTAAAGGAATTTCAGGACATTGTTGATGCAGATTGGCGGGGAAAAGGTATCCCCAAACCTCCCACGGATGAAGAGCTGCGTAAAGCGCTGCAAATTCTCATGGTGCGCCAATTTATATACAGCGATGATAGGAGCTTGTCACGCTATTACGATATTATTTTAGCGCACAGAATATTCTTTGAGAAATATTATGGTGCGATGGGCTATGAGCTGATTATCGAACCGCAGGATCAGATGATTGGCCTTAAACCCGAAGAGGGTTTGCAACGTTCTGATTCCGTATATAGCCGTTTGAAAATGGATGAAACCTTGATTTTACTTTGTCTTAAATTGGCTTATGAGGAGGCTATTACCGAAGCCAGTTTGCAAGAAGGTGCAAGAGTTGAGGTTTCTAGTGAAGACCTTCTGTCTAAATTTGAAACGATTACAAATCATGAGCGTCCCGAAGAGGCCCGCCTGAAAGATATACTAAAAGATTTCAGGAGGCGAGGTTTTGTCAAGCTTGGCGAATACGATCCTGACGAGCGTGTTACGCCGGTGACTATTATGCCGGGTGTAGATCATGTTGTTTCTGAAGAGTTTCTGAAACGCCTGATAGAGACTGATTTAGATTCAGGCTCCAAGAAAGATACAACAGAGGAAATAGCTCTGAAGGAAGACGAAGTTTATGAGGGCGATGATGTATGAGCTAATCCGAATAAGCTTGCAGAATTGGTACTTAGTTGATCAGGAAGATATAGAACTTCGTGGTGCTTCGGCTTTTATAGGTCCGACAGGAGCGGGAAAATCATCCCTACAGGATGCCATACAAACAGTTCTTACTGGCAATCAAGCCCGCCGCTTGCGTTTAAATGCTTCGGCCAGCGGTAAGAGTGCCCGCACCGTCCGGGATTATTGTCTGGGTAATCCAGGAAGCGGTTTACCGTTGCAGAGGTCTGCTGCGGAAAGTGTGGTCGTACTGGTTTTTCATGATAAAGAACTGGGACACTTCGTTTCGATAGGTGTGGCGTTAGCGGCTTGTAAAGATCAACCGAAGGAAGAAACGCTTTCCCGTTTTATTGCGCCGGACTACGCTTATAAAAGCGCGACTTTCATTACGAAAGATGAGGAGGGAGAGAGATTTCAGCCATGGTCAGTTATTCGCGAGAACCTGAAGAAATCTTGTCCGGAGTTTCGTGAATATAATGCGAATGCCGGGAAATTTATTCAGGACATGCTTGTAAGCATGCGCCCCAAAGGGAACCCGCCTGACCCGAAGCAATTTCTAAAAAGTTTCTCCAATGCCATAAAATTTGAACCGATTTATGACCCGACAGAGTTTGTGCGCACTTACCTTCTGGAAGAAGACACGCTTAATGTTGGACGTGTCCGGGCCGAAATTCAGTTTTGGAAAGAGGTTAATGCCAAACTGGCGGAACTCGAAGAGAAACTGAAAAGAATAAAAATAATTCATCATCGTCATTTTCGCCATTGGGCAAAAGCTCATGTTGAGTCCTTAGGAGCGCTTTGGACTGCTTCTAACGCTGAAGTAGACAGGACGTTTTTGAACTATCGAAACTCTATGAGAAAATATAAAGAGGCCGGGCAAAAGCTTACCGGACTTGAAAGCTTGCGCCAGAATCACCGGGAGACAGTTGAGAGCGCCAAAAAACAGTTGCGATCCAAGCTTGATATCCGTGCGGCGAGTGATTCCAGTGCGCGGCTGGAACGCATTGTGCTTGAAATCGAAAAAGCTGAAGATCGTAAAAAGGCATGGCTTGAAAAGCTGGATATACTTCGCAAATTAAAAGCGCCTTTGAATACATTGACAGCCTTTGATCATGTTGTGCCGAACAATTTTGACGATGCAATCAATGCAGCAGAGTCTTATCTGCGTATCTGGGATTCAGAAACAGAAGACGTTCCGGCATGGCTGGGTCACAATGCAGCCGCATTAGGCGCGCTTACGGAGAGGATTGCAGGTTTCTCCGGACTTGAGAATGTTTTTCAGGATAAAAAAGATGAGCTGTCACTGAAAAAACAGGAAGTCTTGGAAAAGCTTAAAGATGTAAAATGGCAGATTGACAAAATTGAAAAGGGAGAAAGCCCCCTTCATCCTCGTACGGAACGTTTAATGACAGAATTAATAGCTGAAGGCTATGACGTTACGCCGTTGTGCGAGGTCGTTCGTGTTCGTGAAGACCGTTGGCAGTTTGCTATAGAGGTGCTTCTTGGCAAGGCACGGGAGGCCTTGATTGTACCGCCTGAACAAGCGAGTGATGCCATTAGCTATATGCATACGCACCGCCGTGAATTTTATGGTTGCCATTTGGTGAATACGCGTAAAACAGAAAATATTAAAACTTCTGTTTCTTCAGATTCACTCGCATCAATGATCGAAACGGATAACCCGCATGCTCTTGCCTTTATGATCACACGGATCGGCAACGTCAAAATGGTTGAAAGCAGGCAGGAATTAGAAGCTGCGAATAGAGCCATTATGGCAGACGGCCTTTATACCAGTGGCATGACCATTCAAACGCACCGTGATTTGGACCGGTTTATTCTGGGCCGGGAGGTGCAGAAGCGCTCTCTGGAAGTTCTGAGACAAAAAGCACAGAATTTTTTCAATGAGAAAGATGCGATTGAAAAAGATATGCGTGATTTTGAAAACGCTGCACAGGTTACCAGGACTATTATCAAAACAGTGAAAGACGAGACTCTAAAAGCTTCCATGATTTCGCGGGGATTAGATGATTGTCGCGGTGAACTCAATAGCTTCAATACACGTAAAGAAAGGGTTGAAGAGGATATTGACCCGGAGCTGCTTCAGGAAATTCATGATCTCGAAAGCGACATCGAAGCCTATCAGGAAGAGTTGGAAGAAGTAGAGAAAGAGATCAGGAGAGTGGTTGAAGACAGAGGAATGCTAAAAACCTCTGTCGAGAATGATAGGGATTCATGCCGTCAGGCAACAAAGGAGCGTCGTCAATACGACGGAGCCTTCGCGCAAGAAGCAGTTGAACAAATTTTTGCGCTTGGCGATGTAAGGGACTTAACTCCTTTAGACGCCTATTGGCAGCAATATCAAACAATAAAATCTGACAAAGTTCATAAGGATGAAAAAGCTCTTTTAGCGAAGCTTAGAAATGAACAAAGGCAGATTGGCGAAGCGAAAAAGCAGGATGCAGAGAAGGCACAACAAAGAGCCCGCGATAGTTTGAGCGGATATATTCATGATTATCGCATGACCCACCCCATGCCGGGAGATACGCCTATAATTGAGGGATATCGCTGGATAGTGGCTGAACATAATCGACTTGAAAATAACGAATTGCTTCCTTACCGAGAAAAAGCAGAGAGCGCCAGAGAAACCGTTGTCATTTCCATTAAAGAAGATTTACTGAATAAACTTCACAGCAAATTTGAAAAGGTTGATCATCAGCTACGGACAATTAACAGGATGCTTGGTGTGCATCGTTTTACGAACCAGACCTACTCTTTTAAGAAAGCCGTTAATGAACGATTTCGGGATTTTTATGATCTGGCTCGCGATGTGGCAAATGATCCGCAGAATGCGCAAACGCTCCTTGATTTTCTTGATCCTGAGCAAACCAAACAAGCGCAGGCCAAAAAGTTGTTAAATGAACTGATCGAAACCGAAGATGACGCTACGCCACTGGCGGATTACAGGGAGTATTTTACATTTGATGTTGAGATGGAAGATTCGGCAGGCCATAAAACCAGCCTCTCTTTCAGAGCAAAAACAGGGTCAGGCGGAGAAGGACAAGCAGGATTCTATGTGGCTATTGCAGCCTCTCTGGCCTCGGCGTATTTCCCCGGTGCACGGGGACATAAACCGCAAGGTATGGGACTCGCTGTTTTTGATGAAGCTTTTAATAAGCTGGACATAAAGAACACGCAGGCTTTGCTTAAATTTATGAAGGCTTTGGGGTTGCAAGTTCTTCTTGCTGCGCCGGAAACCAATCGTGCGACATTTAGTGAAGTTCTGGACACTATTATCACAGTCAATAAGTCGATTGATGGAGAATATGTGTATGTAGAAAGTGAATATCCCGGCGAGCGCGCCCGTCAAGCACTCCACGCAGCTAATCCGGAACATTTAGGTGTTGAAGGTTTTCGAGAGAAAATTGAAAAGGAGCAAGCGGATTTGATTTCAGAGGTAGTCTGATGAACAAAGCAGAAAAGATGTTACATGGCCTTCTGGATCGTCACGAAAAAACCCCCGAACGCAAACGCGGTATAACACAAAAAATAGTCAATGACGGTTTAACGGCGGATCAGCGCGAGATTTTTTATAGCGTATTGCAAAATGCCGCAAAACGCGGCGCTATAAAACTGGAATGGGGCAAATATGAACTGGCGCATACGATCCAGCGTGTTCGCGTTACCGACATTTCCAAACTTTACAGTTTTCTGAAACGCCGGGCCGCTCCCGACGCATCATATTCAGCCGCACAGAAGCTCAGGGAGGAGATAGGCCCGCCTCCTGCCTGGATCAAAAACCTGATTGATGACCTGGAACAAGGCTGGCGCGTGCAAAAAGCGCCTTATCGCCTCTCGCCGGACAGGAGGGATCAGGCTCTCGTATTTCTGAAATTACTTCAGGCAATCGATCAGGGTAATTTTGAGCAACTTGACTTGCGTACCTTCTCAAGACGCGCGGTTGGCGACAGTAAGGCTATAGAAACACATGCTTCCCGTTTGGCAGAGGCTCTGCGCAAATATCATGATCTTCCCTATACGCGTGATCCTATGGATACGCTCGCCGCGCTTGGATTACAGAAATTCCCGCAAGCCATTCTTTTTGCGGGAAAGCTTAGATTGGAAGATGAGGCTACCCTGTCTGCCGTTCCTTATATTGGGCTACCTGCGGATTGGGTTGATCAGTTATATGTGGAGGGACAGCCGCGCTCTGTGCTGACGGTGGAAAACCTTGCATCCTTTAACCGTCATGTCCGGGAGGTACGGCAAGGAGATGATATCGTGCTTTTCAGCAGCGGTTACTCTTCAAAAGCTTTCCAGCGTCTCCTGAAGCGACTGGACCGGCAACTGCCGGCAGGCGTGCCCTTTTATCATTGGGGGGATATTGATCCACATGGTTTGCGCATTTTCGCGGTGCTGGAAAGGTTGATCCAGCGCCCATTACGCCCCCATCTCATGAATCATGATATCGCCATGAAGCACGGCAAGAAAAAAAACAAAGCGGGGAAAGAGCGGATCATCATAAACAGCGATAGCGCTATCCATGATCTAGCGCTCTTCCTGGCCAAGGAAGGATACTGCTTGGAGCAGGAAGAGCTAGACCCGCAGCCTCCTCTTGAATAGCTCTACGGATATCGCTTAAATCATTGATTTAAATGGTGGCGGTACTGGGATAGGCTTTGTTTTTCAAGTATTTGTTTTATAAGAAAAGCTTGCCCAATTAATCCGCTTGTTACCCCTTTTAATACCCCCAGATTGATTTTTGTAAGGGTATTTTCTCCAATATTCTTTCATGAAACCAACTCGACATGAAAGGAGAAAAACCATGTCTATAAATTTACAAACAATCGAAAATGAAAACCGCATAGCATCCCATGCAGATTTTGCTGCTCAGAACTTTGAATCGTGTTTGACGGCAGAGGAAGCCCATAAGTTCGGGGGTGAGGTTCTGGCGGATCGCTGCATAGATTTTCGCATGGCCGCTATAATGCTTTCTAAGAGCAAAGGCGAGTTATTGGAAAACTTGAATGGCAAGGACAAAAAGGCCAGGGAAGAGTTTGCAGAAACTTTCATGACAACGCTTGAGAGGCTCCAGGACACCGAAAAATTCATTAAGGTTCTGGCCGAAAATAACGAAAGAGCGATATGCCGGTTGCTGTGTCTACTAGGCAGCGTGATTCCTGACACTGAAGAAGAAACGCTAATGGCCGCAGAATAGGCTTTTTATCGTGTTACCAAAATATGAGGGCTTAACGGCTCTCTTTTTTTAGTTATAATCACGAAATCGCAGGAGATTGCTATGAGGAAATTTTGGGTTTTAATGGCCTTTATATTGGCTGGTTGCGGCGGGGATAGTTGCCAAGAGTATTCAGACTTTAATTGTCAGCAAATTGAAGAAGCAGATTACAACGTTTATTTCTACTTCCCTGATAGCAGTGAGTATTATTTGGGAGCATCAGATAGCTTAAGTCAGTGTGGCTCAATGGCTCATAGCTACGCGGCAAGCAAGGATTTATCCAGGAATGTGGAGTGGAGCTATATCTGCTGCATGAAAGCAAAAGGCTCTGAGTGCTATGAGAAACACAGATAAAGTTTATGAGAAGGCGCAGGCATTTCTTAGCGCTATGGATATTGTATGGAGATTCCTCTTCCGTCTTTTTGTGGGAGGCGTGTTTACCACTTTAGGGCTTATGATCGCCTATGTGTTGGCCACCGACAAATCCGCTTGGGAACTATATATGCTGCCAGTTTTCGCTTTTCTCATGTGTGCGGTGGGGCTGTGGGTGTTGTTTCCTCAAACTATTGGGGCGCGGATAGAGCGTTTGTTGGCAAAGGTGTTTTCGCCGATAGGCAAGCAGATCAAGAAATGGGATTTGGGAAAAAAGGCAAAATCAATTTTTGAAAATCGCTATTTTCTAGCGGCATTTTTTATCGCGTTTGGGTCTTTATATTGGCCCGAAATTATTGATCCAGGCAAAGAGGAAAAACTTTTTTCAATCATTGCTGTGTTGTTCTTTTACGCCATGGGGGTATATTCACTGGCTCCCAAAGTAGTTATGCTTGCTGGTCAGGGTGTCTTATGGCTTGTAGGCATTGGAATTCTGATAGCGGTGGGAACCATTGTTTTTAAAGGTATAGCCGCTTTGCCGGTTAGCGTTGCTATAATTTTAGGGGCTGTGATTATAGCGTCAGCACTAAAAAGATAATCCTTATTTTTCCTTATTACTAAATTAGGCCGGTTGCCTGTTTTTCGCCTGTATTAACAGGCATAGCGCCCCACTGTTTTTGCACTGTATTAACAGTGAAATGCCTCGGTGTTTTCTCGGTGTATTATTACCGAAGGGGCAGGGTCTTTTTTATCGTGTCAGAAAACTCAGGTCAGTTCTTCCAAAAGACTGTCATGCTCGCGTAATAGACGGCGTAACATTTTCATCTCAGCGCTATAACCTCCATGCTTCTGAGCATTCATTTGGCAGGCTTCTTTGCCTTCCTCACTTTTGGGGCCAGTGCTTTGCTTCCACGGCTTCCAGTTCTTTATCATTTTCGCTTGTCGTTTCCGGCGCTCCGGTGTCCAGCCATTGTCCGTCATTGCTTTGATCCTCCAATAGTCCGTTTGTTGATTTTGAGTTTTCCCCGTGCGCGCGTGGCTCCGGCACACCGTTATTTACTTGCTGATATTGCGCCCGGTTATTCTGAATATAGGGCTTTGGGTTTTTGATTTCAGCCAAAGCCTCAAGGGTACAGCGGCACTGGCTTTGAGCTTTGAAGGCCAACGTCATGTACTTACAAGCCGCTGGGAAATATTCCCCCATGTTTAACCGCGAACGGCTGATTAACTCCGCAAAAAGTGCGTCCAGCGTGTGTGCCTGGGAAATCAGCATAGCTTCGGCTCTGCCCATATTTCCTTCTTTGACAGAAGTAACCTGAGTGCCTAGTTCATCAATGAGTGCATTAATATTAATTTCATCCTGATTGGCATACTGCCCTTTGATTGTCGCTGCTGCGAGAACTGTAGGGCGCAGATACGTTTTCGCCAAAGCAGCCTCTTTTGCTCTTTCATCTTCCGGCGTTACTACCTCAACAGCCTTGGGGCTGCGCCCTTTTTGTTTTTCATCTTTCGAGGTTTCAGGTTTTTTCAGGTTTGTTTTCTTCTTTTTGCTCATGGCATTCCTCCATCAAATTGTTGAATTGCAAGTCTTTCCTCTATTTCTTCAGGATCAGGGGCTGTATCCGGAACAGCGGAACATTGCTTATTTTTCAATGCATTAGTGTTATTTTCGTCCGGAACATTTGTGCCGGTTGTTCCGTATAAATTTCTACTTAAGTCACTGTTTTTATTTGATTGTTCCGTTGTTCCACTTAAATAGCGGTCAAAGGCATCTTTAAACTGGTCAAGCTCATATCCTCTTCCGGTGTCATACCCGAAACGCAGCTTTTTAGGTGCTATGCCGTAGGGTTTTAAATGCCTGGCAATTTGCCGTGCTGTGATGGGCTGGCCTCTGTACCATTCCGGCCACGGCCTGTCCTCCATCTCATGCAGTTTCTTCAATAGCTCTTCCGTGGATATTTTCTGCCGTGATTTCTCGTTCTCAAAAATGTCCTGAATATCGAATAGCAACATGACACCGGCGGAGGCGTTGTCTTCATCCTGCTCCTTACCTGATATTTTCAGGGCGGCACTGCGGGTCGTTTCCGGCCAATGTCCACCGGCATGATCGGCAATCGCCAGTAACGGCTCCCAATTATCCTGGGCGCGGTCATTAAGCGCTTCCGGAAGGGCTGGACGTAAAGTCTCGATAATGGCCCCGGCATCCCCAGCGAAGCGGGCAAGCTTGCTTTTGAGGATATCAAATTGCCGTGTATCCGCATGACGCAGCCTTTCAACCTTTTCATGGGATAGCTTGCGGCGTAGTTCCAGTATCACCGAACGGCCCATAAGGGTCGGAGCCTGCTTTCCGATACCGCATATTACTTTTGCGCCCCATGTGCTGAATTGTTTCGGCTCATGGTCATCACCGACAACGCGGATAACATGGGCGGATTGCCGTGTATGGCCGCTATTGATAATGCCTCTGGCCTCTTCGCTTTCCCGCAAGAAACTGTCTGCTTCATCAATAAGCAGGGTCGGGTTATGCGCCTCTATCACACGGAAGATTGCCGCCGGTGAAATATTGGAAGCCAGAAGGGGGCGGTTCGCCAGTTTGCCGATCAGGGTTAAAAGCTGGGTTTTACCGCACTGCATTTCCGGTGCCGTAATCATGGCAATAGGAGCAACCTGTACCCGGTCGATAAGCCAGGTAAAGGCAATCCAGAGGGAAGCGGCTGTAACGGTTTCAGGATCGCATACAATAAACTGGCGTATGGTATCCGCGATTTCATCCAGCAAGGCAGCACCATTGACGGCCTCATTATGTGGCTCGATAATGGGAAACATTTCTGTTGCCCCGTTCTGGGTTTGCGCTGGGCTGCGGGTATTTTCCACCTCTTTATCGAGAACGCTTACACGGTCTATGCCCAGTTTCTCAGCTTCGGCTTTTCGTACTTTCTCATACTCCAGCGCTGGCAATGCTGATAATCTAGCCACGGCTTCGGATATGGTTTCTCCTACCGGCGCGGCGGCGTTAATGGCATCCTTGACGGCCTCCGGCCCCTGTGCCTGGTGAATGTCGTTAAAATCCGTCATGCCACACCTCCGGCCACACTCAGTAAGCCCCCAACGGCGGCAGCGGCTTCCCTTGCTCTGGAAAGGCCCGGATTGCCAAGCGTGTTCATGTCATTGTCAGCACAAAGCGTAATTTCGGTATGCGGGAATTTAGCCCGAAGCGCCAGCGCCACAGGTTCAAGGTTTCCGGCATCGAACGCTATGGCCACAGGAAGGCCCGTGGATTCGTATATGCTGGCGGCGGTGGCGTACCCCTCCGCAATACAAAGGGACTCTGTGGGGACTCCTACGGCGAAATAACAGCCCTTTTTGCGTCCGCCCGATAAAAACCGCTTATTTCCTTCACCGTCTATGAATTGCAGGCTGTGAAGACTTCCGGCGCTATCGCGCATGGGAATGACAAGTGAAGTTTTATGAAGTCGCAGGCCGTGATTGCCAATGCCCTTTTTCACCAGATAGGGGTGAGTATCGGGGGCAGGTGGGGCCGCTTTCCAGATTGAAAGGGCTTTATCCCTGGCCGCATTGCGCCGTGCCTGTTCTTCGGCTTCACGGGCTTTGCGGGCCTCGATCATGCGCCGCCTGTTTTCTTCGCGCTGGGCCGGGGTCAGGTCGTGGTCGGCTTTTGCACACCATGTGCCTTTATCGCTCGTTTTCCAGCTTCCGAAGCTTCCGGCGGGAACACCGTCACCAAACAGGACATACCAGCCGTTTTTGCTTCCCTGGCTATCGCCGTTCACATGGAAACGGTGCATCTTACCATCGGCAATAATCTTGTCTTTGGTCGATAGGCCCGCTTTATCCAGCACCATTTTAAAATCACTCTCGATCATTGCGGCACCTCCAGCGGGTGGAAGCGTTTAATCTGGTCACAGCCGATTGCGCGTAAAGCACCCGGAGGCAACAGGGCGAAATGCGTGATTTCATGTTCCACCGTAAGCGCCTGTATATTCTTTTCCGCCAATGTGCTGAGCAATTCCAAAACCATGCGCGGCCCTTGATTATAAATTTTCTGTACGGCCCGCTGCATAACCGGATCGTCTGCAATGCGGATGGCTTGCGGTTTTGTGTGCGGGTTGGTATCCTTCATATTGTCCGCCGTCAAAAAATGGACATTTGAAGCCCGGCCCCCGAAAGCCGGGTTTCTTCGTTCTAAGTCTGTCATTATTAAGCCTCCGCATTTTCAGAGGCATAGGATTGAAGGTTGTTCAAAAACGCTTCCAGATCGTCTTTCAGGATGATTGTCCGTTTGCCGATCTTCCGCGCCTTCAATTCGCCGGAGTTTATGAGCTGGTAAAGTTTCGTCCTGCCTAGGCCGGTTGCGGCGCGGGCTTCTTCGATGGATAAAGAAAGTTGTGTCATTACAAAAACCTCTTATCTGGTTACATGCGAACACACCGTGCATTCACTGTATTCAAAATAAGAGGTAGTGGGCTTGATAAGGTATTGATTTAAATAGATTTAAAAAGGGACGATAGAGCAGAAACATTTAATCCCTATCCTCCCTGACTTCTGTATTTACGGGCAAGCCTGTCCTGTATGGCTTGAGTGCTCTGGCCGCTGGGTTTGTTTTCTGTTCTGTTCGCTATAATGCCAGCAGCCTCATTCGCTGATTTCGCCTGTCCGGAATCCAGAAGTGTTTTCATCTCATCCAAATACTGCGTGTCCTCATAAGCCCCATCACCTTTTTTTCTGCCGCGCCCTTTTTGAGTGTTCTCGCGGGTGGGGTTCACGCTATTTTTTGAAGCTTGGCTGGTCATAGCCTGAAATAAAACCTGACCCGCTAATCCTTCATTGCCTGTTTCGTGATACCCAAAACTTTCATCTATTAGGAAGCGTCTAGGCATAAAAGGAATACCCCCCTTTGGGTGCAAGATAAAATCAAAAACATCCATTGACATGTCCGCGCTCCAATATTCTGTTTTTATTGGTTTTGTGTCTCCTCTATTCGGGTCACGGAAGAAAGCTTTTATTTGCCCTTGGTATAGATCATCTCGCAAAGGATTCAAGGCTAGGGCTAGAGCATCACAAGCATCTCGATATTTAGCTAGGTTGCAGGCATGTTCGTGACGTTTTGAAAAAATATATTTGGCTGTATTAAGCCATGCGCTCTCTGCTTCTTCTTTTGTTTTTGCACCCCAGAAATCGCCTTTTTGGGTGAGATAGAGCCAGTCATAATCATTTTGCCAAGGTTTCGGTTTGCCTGGCCTAGAGAGAGGTTTGTATTTATGTTCTTTAATGCATTTATGAAGGTAGCCTAAGCCAATAAGCATATCATTATCAGGAATTGGCCATTGCTGGGGGAGAGCTTTCCAGCCTATGGGGAAAGGATCATTTTGCACAGGAAACCAATAATCATCGGAAATGGTGATGTTATAAGCTTCAATGAGTTCATAGGGAAATATCAGGCCTGTCGGTCGCCATTCCTTCTTTAGGGCTGCAAAGGAATCTTCAACTTGTTGTAGGCGCTGAGATCGGCTTTTAGCCAAGTTCGCCGCAAGAGCTTCAACTAGCTCATCTGTATTGTATGATTTTTTATTATCTTTTCTGGCTTTTGCTTCTTCCGCCAGTCGGGGCGCATCCAGCGCTGCCTTAATAGTATCATGGCTCATAATTCACCTCCGTATGGTGTCCGTAAAAAATGATGCACGGCGGGCAGGATACGGTTTCCTGTTTTCGGGGATCAGCCTAGCCGTGCAAGCTTTTATTATGCCTTCTTTCTCTTCTCGGTCAAAGAAATCACTTTCCCTTCGCTGGCAACAGCGTCCAGATAATTTGCCCATTCCTGCATCATTTTAATGCGTTCCGGCAGGAATTGTGTGCGGTCATATGCTTCACCCAGCGGTCCAGAAGCTTTATGCGCCAGTTGTCGTTCAATGATCTCACTGTCATAGCCAAGTTTTTCGCGGATCGTTGTCCGAGCGAGGGCGCGGAAGCCGTGAGCAACCATATCCTTACCGTATCCTAACCGTTTGATTGCCTTGTTCACTGTGCCGTCACTCATAGGGTTTTTAGGACGTACCTGAGAGGGGAAAACCCAAGGCGTGTTCAATACTTCTACTTCGGCTTTTTGTTCTCCCAGCACTGCCAGCGCTTGAGAAGATAGCGGCACGATATGTTCGCGCTTCATTTTCATGATCTCTGCCGGTATTGTCCAAAGTCCTTCTTCAAAATCTATATCTTGCCAGCGGGCCATTCTGATTTCTTTAGGGCGGCAGAATGTGTAAAGGGAAAGCCATACAGCCCGGCGTGTACGTTCAAACAGCCTTGCTTCATTGCGTTCCAGTGCTTTCAGGAAGTCGGGTACTTCCTTAATATCTAAAGCCCTGAAATGTTCCGTTTTCTTGGTTTTAAGAGCGCCTCTCAGATTTTCAGCGGCATTCCATTCACATTTGCCTGTTTGAATGCCATAGCGGAAAACCTGGCCGCATATCTGGCGAGTGCGTCCGGCAATATCCAATGAACCGCGCTTCTCAATCTTTTTCAGACAATCATTTAACAGTTCTGGCGGGGTTATTTCTGCAATAGGGCGGTGGCCGATATGAGGGAAGACGTTAAGCTCCAACCCCTTTTTGATTTTGTAGGCGTAATTGTCGCTCCAGCGCTCTTTATTGAGTTCGTGCCATTCCAGCGCCACGGCCTTGAAAGTATTTTCTGCTTTGCGAATAGCCTGGCGTTTGTTGTCTTCTTTGTGCGCCATAGGGTCTATGGGCGGGTTTTGAAGCAAAAGGCGTTTTGCGTTGTCTCTGGCCTGCCGCGCCTCTGCCAGCGATATGAGGGGATATTGCCCTATTGAGAAAACCTTCTCTTTTTTCAGGTAACGATATTTGAGTTGCCAGAGCTTTGAACCGTTTGTCCTCACCAGAAGGTACAGGCCCCCACCGTCAAACATCTTGTATTGCTTATCTTTGGGTTTGGCACTTTTACAGGCTAAATCGCTTAATTTCATTTATATTACCCCCATAATGTGAGCGTTACCCCTATCAATTACCCCCTGATACCCCCAAATTTGAGCGGTTAATAATGATCGGTTATGATTAATGATGGAATGAAAGTTCTTGATAGTCAAGGCTTTTGCGATTAATAATGGTTGTGAGTGAATGTTGGCGAGAAGGAAAATGGTGGGCGGTACTGGGATTGAACCAGTGACCCCTACGATGTCAACGTAGTGCTCTCCCGCTGAGCTAACCGCCCGTTGAGCGTCCTTCTTTGTATTCTTCTGCGCCGCTCCCGTTCCGTCCCTTCTGTCCGGCCCGGCTGGGGCTTTATTTGGCACAAGCCGAAGCAGATTGCAAGCCCCTTTGTTTCAGTTGAAAGCTTTTCATCCGCACCCGCAATTGCAACGGCATCCGCCGTCATCGTCGTCGTCATTTTCTTCGTTGTCGTCACCATTATGGTCCTTGCAATCGGAGTCATCCCCGCACCCGTCGCCACAGGCATGATCGTGGAGCGAAGACGTAGGCAAAGAGCCATGCGCGAGATACATCCGCACGGCATTCACCGGGTCTTCTTCGGTCGTGACGGCAGCCAGAAGACCATATGAATTCATGCGCCGGATAAATCCCTCGCCGCAGCTTCCGACCAGAACGACCTCAACACCGGACAGCGGATGATCCTTAAAATCGCCTTCGAAACCGTGCATGGCCATGTCCTTCGGCAGATCGAAACGGTCCGCCTCCTCGATAAGTCCGGGCGCACCGCCACCGTCGACCTGATAGACAAGCCAGCGGCGCGTTTTCCCGGCATGGCCGGTGACCGTTCTGAAATTCTGTGACGAAACAGCTATTTTCATAATTTATATCCCTCCTCAAAAAAACCAGCCCCACTTTGTCATCCATGTGAAAACGGGAACGACAAAATTGAGGGGTAGTGAGTGTCATGACTTTCTTTTCGTTCATGATATAAGTTTGCTGTCGTCGGACTGTATGCTCACAGCGCGGGGATGATCGCCAAGGCGCGTGATCACCTCTATAAGCGCATCGGTTGCCTGTCCCAGACGCGCGCCATCGATTGAACGCAGGACCAGACTCAGCCCGAGGACTCCGCCACGGTAATGCGGATAGCTTCCCATTTCAACATCTTCAAATTTGCCCTGAAGTTCCCGGAGATCTTCCGCAATGTCACTTTCCGGAAGGTTACATGAGACGGTATTTGAAAGCATCGGCTTGCCGAGTTCCAGCATGTCGATAACCTGATCCAGCATCGACTGCATGATCCGCGGCACACCTGCCATAACATAAACGTTCCCGAGGATGAATCCGGGCGCGCCGGAAACCGGGTTTGAGATCAGGCTTGCCCCCATCGGAATCATGGACATCCGAGCCCGTGCGGACGTCAGATTTTCCGCGCCGTAATGCGCCTCCAGTGCGGCGTAGGCTTTGTCGTTTTTCTCCATTTCAACGCCGAAAGCCCTGGCGACGCTTTCGGCCGTAATATCGTCATGTGTCGGCCCTATACCGCCCGTCGTAAAAACGTAATCAACCCGCTCCCGCAGATCGTTTACGGCACGAATGATAATGTCTGCGATATCCGGAATAATCCGGACTTCGCGGATGATGACACCGCGCTGCGTCAAACGTTCGGCGATCCATGACGTATTCGTGTCCTGCGTCCGGCCGGACAGGATTTCGTTTCCGATAATGACCAGAGCTGCCGTATAGGTATCGCGTTTCATGCTGTTTTCTGTTCCTGAATATTATCTTGCATCGCCGGATACGGTTGCATTACCGCTCCTCTCAGAGTATCACTGTCGACAGAGCATAATGCAAACCATCGATTGGAAAAACAGTAAAAATGACAGTTCTTTCCGGAACACATCCATCCATTCACAATTTCTCGCCGGACGGTATCCCGCTCCACGGGCCGCAGGCATACGACGGCATGAGAAAGGCGGGCCGGCTGGCCGCCGAGGTTCTGGATTTTATCGCGCCTTACGTCGTTCCCGGCGCGGCGACGGAAGATCTCGACACGTTGTGTCACGATTTTATTGTGGATCACGGCGCGATTCCGGCTCCCCTCAATTACAAAGGCTTCCCGAAGTCTATTTGCACCTCGATCAATCACGTTGTCTGCCACGGCATTCCGGGACCCAAACGGCTCGTTGACGGGGATATCATGAACATCGACGTGACGGTCATTCTCGACGGCTGGCATGGGGACACCTCGCGGATGTATATCGCCGGCGACAAAGCTCCGGTCAAGGCACAGCGGCTAATTGACGTCACATATGACTGCATGATGGCGGGGATAGAGGTCGTCAAACCCGGCGTTCATCTAAACGAAATCGGACGTGCAATTCAGAGGGTTGCCGATATGGCCCGTTTTGGCGTCGTGCAGGATTTCTGCGGTCACGGGATCGGAACGACTTTCCATTCCACGCCGTCCGTCCTTCATTACGATACGCCGGAGCCCGGCCCCGTTCTGATGCCGGGGATGTTTTTCACGGTCGAGCCGATGATCAATGCCGGACATTTTGCAACAAAGACGCTGAATGACGGCTGGACGGCCGTCACCCGGGACCGATCACTCTCGGCACAGTTCGAGCACACGATCGCCGTCACCGAAGACGGGTACGAGATTTTCACCCTCTCGCCGAAAGGCTATACCCGTCCCCCTTACACGGAGACATAATGGGATCTGAAAAAGCCGCGACATCCAAAACGCCGCATTACGCCGGACACAGGGACAGGTTACGGCAACGCTTTCTGTCCGGCGGAGTCGAGGCGCTGCAGGACTACGAACTTCTGGAGTTGATCCTGTTTATGGCGATCCCGCGTCGGGACGTCAAACCTCTGGCCAAGGATCTCATTACGACATTCGGCGGGCTGCGCGGCGTCTTGCGCGCGTCGGTACAGGACCTGATGGATAAGGACAAGGGCGATCTTGGTGAAAACGCTGCAATCGCGATCAAGACGGTGACGGCGGCGGCGCAGCACCTCCTGAAGCTGGAGGTGATCAACCGCCCGGTCTTTTCAGGATGGACGAGTCTTCTGGATTATTGCCGGACAACGGTTGAGGACGAGACGCGCGAAAATTTCCGGATTTTGTTTTTGAACCGGAAAAACGAATTGATCGCCGACGAAATACAAGGCTTCGGCACAGTCGATCACACGCCCGCCTATCCGCGGGAAATCATGAAGCGCGCCCTTGAAATCGGGGCGACGGCTCTGATCCTCGTTCACAACCACCCGAGCGGCGATCCGACGCCGTCGAAAACGGACATCCAGATGACGCGCGAGATTGTCGATGCCGCCCGGCCGTTCCGGATCCTCGTCCATGATCACGTGATCGTCTCGGCAGGCGGGCACAGCAGTTTCAAAAAATTAGGATTGATTTGACATGAACGCACAAGAAAACACCACGCTAACACTTCCGAAATGGGTCGATCTGCACGCGCATTTGCGGCAGGAGCCGATGCTCGCACCGTTGATCGAGGCGCAAATTTCAATGGGCTGCCGCGGGACGCTGGCCATGCCGAATACGAAGCCGCCGCTGGCCAAGGTTCTTGAGGCGGATCCCCTGCCATACGGAAGCGTCGAATCCTATCTCGGGCGGATCCGTGCCATAGCGGGAGACCGCATGCCGGAGGTGATCGTCCCGCTTTACCTGACAAAGGATACGACGCCGAAAATGATCGAGGACGGCGCGAAATCAGGCATTCTGCGGGCCTGTAAATATTATCCGCCGCACGGCACGACAGGCGCGGATTTCGCCTGCGGTCTTGAGACCTTTATGGAGAACGGGGTTATTGAAGCGATTGAAGAGACGGGGCTTGTGCTCTGCGCGCATGGGGAGGAGCATATCCTGGGCGATGCGGATTTCTTCGATCGTAACCGGAATGCGGAGATTCTGTTTTACACAAATCGCGCGCCGCGCCTGCTCGATGCCTGTCCGGATCTTAAATTCGTTGCCGAACACATGACGACCCGCACCGCCTGTGACTTTGTCAAAAAGGCCGGGCCGAATGTCGCGGCCAGCATCACGCCGCAGCATCTCCTGTATACGATCAGCGACCTTCTGAAAGGGTGCAAATATCACCTGTATTGCATGCCGCTCCTGAAATTCGAGGATGATCGCGCCGCTCTGCGAGAGGCCGTGACATCCGCAGATAACGGAAAATTTTTCGCCGGAACGGACAGCGCGCCGCACACAACCAAAGCAACCGAATGCGGCTGCGCGGCCGGATGCTTTACCGGCGGCTACGCCCCGCAATTATACGCGCAAGCCTTCGAAGAGGCCGGATGTGCGCTGGAGAGCTTGGAAAATCAACAGATCTTCAGGCAGTTCCTGTGCACGAACGGCCCGGAATTCTACGCTCTGCCCGCCGCCGCGGACGGGGAGACGTTCACGCTGACCCGCACGCCCCGGAAAGTCGAGATGCTCGAAATCCCCGGGGCCGGCGCCGTCACACCGCTCCCCCTCGGCACGAAACGGGACACCCTGCCGTGGTCTGTGGCTGTATAGCAGGGTAATCGCTTGAAAAAAGTCGATTGCACTAACCTTTTGATATAATTTAATTTCGTCATCCTCCGACTTGTTCGGAGGATCCATTCATTCGCCAGCACGGGCTTCAGAATGGATCCTCTGCATGCGCAGAGGATGACGATTTTTTATGTTTTTGAATGGTTTATGTTCTTTTCGTATTCAGTATTCATCACTTCAAGCGATTGCTGTGGGCTGTATAGATTTATGTTGTACGTATAACGTATATCTACTATCATAAGCTCTACCTGCGAGGGTTCCGCAGCATACCATATTGTCATTCCCGCGAAGGCGGGAATCTTCAGAACGAGATGTCGTCAGATCCCCGCATGCGCGGGGATGACGTGAAAAGGCGTTTTGCGGAAGGATTCATTAAGGATATTATTATGCCTATTGAAGCGCAAATTCTTGGAAACCCGCATCCCGGAGAAATCCTTCAGGAAGAATTCCTGGAGCCTATGGCGTTGTCATGCAACGCACTGGCGCGGGCCATCGGCGTTCCGGCCAACCGGATCAGTGATCTTGTGCGCGGACGCCGAGGCATTACTGCCGATACGGATTTGCGGCTGTCCCGCTTTTTCGGTCTTTCCGAAGGATATTGGCTCCGGCTCCAGAATTCTTACGACTTGATGGAGGCACACCGGATGAGCGATGCGCATATCTCTCAAATCGTACCCTGTACGCAAGCCTCTCCTTCTCCGACCGTGTCGGGGGATATGTAAGGCCTGTGAAACCTGTCAGAAGACAAGACCGGGAGGCGGCTTTTCATTTCTCCTGAGCCAGACCGTCCACAACATCGAAACTGCCGCCTGTCTCAAAGACGGCACTTGGGATACGCAGTTTGGATTTCGCGAGGCCGGAGCCGACAAAAACAAATTCTTCCGCGCAGATACGCTTGTCTATGAGACGGATGCAATCTTCAGGCAAACCCAGAATTGTTATGCTGCCATACTCCATTTGCGTGTAAGTCAGTACCCGGTCGAGCGCCGCGACCGAGAGTTTTCTCGCGCCGACATGACGGCGGACAAATCCGCCGATATCCATCTTCATACCGACCGGCAGGAGAGCGGCAACAAACCATCTTCGGTCCGCGCGCACTGCCTCCATGACGACACAGTTTGCCCCGTTTCGCCGGTCAATCCCGTAGGTCCGGCAAAAATTATCCCCGTCCTTGCGTTCCGGCGGGATCTCGGCGACCCCGAAATCCAAAGACGGATACAGCGTCCCGAGGCGTTCGATCTCCGCCGCGACGACAGGCGCGACAAGATCCCGTCTTCCTTTGACCTCATGAATTTTTAGTGGCTCTGTCATTCACATTCTCCCATTTGTTTCGCCGCAGCATAAGAAATCCCAGCTATGGATAAGGGCACTTTAAAGTCTCATAAATCAACGCCATCCCGGCGAAAACCTGGATGACGGTTTTTCTCATGTTTCTGCAACTCATTCTTATCCATAGTTCAGGTTAAGAATATAAAGATAGTCTTGGAGACCACTCTGTAAACGCTGCAAGGATCAAAATCTTGATCTTCCGGGCGGGGAGTGGTACCCCATAGCGCGTTAACAATAGACTTCTTTCGTAACTGAGATATTTTGTGACAAGGTGGTATGAAAACAACGACGAACAGCGCAGTGTATAAGAGATACATGAGCATGTGAGAAGGCGTTTTCATACCGATTTGGTGCAAAATAGCCAGTTAGGAAAGGGGTCTAACATTCAGATGAAAGAGAGATTCCGCCCATGATCCCGCGCTATTCACGCCCAGAGATGACCGCTATTTTCGAGCCGGAGAACCGTTTTAAAATCTGGCTGGAGATCGAAACGCTCGCCTGCGAAAAAATGGCGGAGCTTGGCATCATCCCAAAAGACGTGCCGCAGGCCCTGCGCGCGCGGGGCGGGTTTGATATCGCCCGGATCGACGAGATCGAGGCCGAGGTCAAGCACGACGTCATTGCGTTCCTGACCAGCGTCGCCGAACATGTCGGGCCGGAAGCCCGCTATGTGCATCAGGGCATGACGTCCTCGGATGTGCTGGACACGTCCTTTGCCGTTCAGTTGACGCAGGCCTCAGATCTTTTGTTAGAAGATCTTGATAAACTCCTGTCTGCGCTTAAAAAACGCACGATCGAGCATAAGGATACGCTATGCATCGGGCGCAGCCACGGCATTCACGCAGAGCCGACGACGTTCGGCGTGAAGCTCGCCGGTCATCTGGCCGCCTTCGCCCGCGCGAAAAAACGTCTTCAGGCGGCGCGGGACGAGATCGCAAGTTGCACAATCTCCGGTGCCGTCGGCGTTTACGCGACGATCGATCCGGAGGTCGAGGCCTATGTCGCCGAAAAACTCGGCCTCACGCCCGAGACGGTCGCCACGCAGGTGATCCCGCGCGACCGGCACGCGATGTTCTTCGCGACACTGGGCGTCATTGCCTCAAGTATTGAAAATCTGGCGGTCGAGATCCGCCATCTTCAAAGAACCGAATTGCGGGAGGCGGAAGAATATTTCTCCCCGGGACAGAAAGGCTCCTCGGCCATGCCGCATAAAAGGAACCCGATCCTGTCCGAAAACCTGACGGGACTGGCGCGGGTCGTCCGGGCCGCGGTCACGCCTGCGCTTGAGAATGTGGCCCTCTGGCATGAACGCGATATCTCTCATTCCTCGGTCGAACGGGTCATGGCTCCGGATGCCTGTATCGCGCTTGATTTCGCGCTGGGCCGCCTGACCGGCCTGATTGAAAACCTTCTGGTCTATCCGCAAACCATGCGCGAGAACCTTGAGAAAATGGGCGGACTCGTGTTCTCTCAAAAGGTTCTGCTGGCCCTGACGCAAGCCGGGATCAGCCGCGAGGACGCATACCGCCTCGTCCAGAAAAACGCGATGCAGGTCTGGGAAAGCAATGGCGCACGGTCTTTGAAAGACTGCCTGTCCGCCGATAGCGAAATCATGGCGAAGCTCACGCCGGACATGCTGGAGACGATCTTCGTGTATGACGACTACACCGCCCATGCCGGCCGCATTATTGACAGGGCCGTCAAATCGGCGGAAGAATAGAGAAAAAGAGATAAAGGCTTAACCCTTCCCTTCCGTTTTCCGGGATATTCTTGCGCCGCAATTGCCGAGTTTTTCGACGATGTTTTCGTAGCCGCGGTCGAGGTGGTAGACGCGGTTGAGAATCGTTTCGCCTTCGGCGGCGAGGCCAGCGAGGACGAGCGCAACGCTCGCGCGCAGGTCCGTGGCCATGACTTCCGCGCCGTGAAGTTTATCGACGCCGCGAATGATGGCCGAGTGGTCCTGAACCGTAATGTTTGCGCCCATCCGGCAGAGCTCGGGGACATGCATGAACCGGTTTTCAAAGATCGTTTCCGTGACCATGCCTGCGCCTTTACAGAGCGTAAGCATGCTCATGAACTGGGCTTGTAAATCCGTCGGGAAGCCGGGGTAAGGCTCGGTCATGATATCCGTGCCGGTCAGGAGGCCGTTTTTCCGGCGGGCGCGGATGCCGCCTTTGTCTGTGTCTTCGGTAATTTCTATCCCTGCGCGCTTAAGGGGACCGAGCAGCGCGGCGATATGGGCGAGCGTCGCGTTTTTCAGGAACAATTCTCCGCCGGTCATGCCGGCCGCGATCAGCCATGTGCCGGTTTCGATCCGGTCGGGCAGGGTCGCATGCCGTGCGCCGTGGAGCGATTGTTGGCCTTGAATCCGGATCGTGTCCGTGCCGTCGCCTTCGATGTCTGCGCCCATTGCGCGCAGGCAGTCGGCAAGGTCGGAGATTTCCGGCTCGCGCGCGGCGTTGCGCAGAACGGTCTCGCCTTTGGCAAGCGTGGCGGCCATCATCAGGTTTTCCGTGCCGGTGTGGCTGACTTTCGGGAATGTGTAGTCCGCCCCCGACAGGCCGCCTTTGGGGGCCCGGGCCCGGATGTAACCGTCTTCGATCCGGATGTCCGCGCCCATTGCGCGCAGGCCTTCGATATGGAAGTCGACCGGGCGCGTGCCGATGGCGCAACCGCCGGGGAGCGAGACGTCCGCCGTGCCGTGGCGGGCGAGCATCGGGCCGAGGACGAGGATCGAGCCGCGCATTTTGCGGACCAGATCATAGGGAGCCTGCGGGCGTTCGATATGTTCGGCTTGCAGGAAAACATGCCCGTCCCGGCGGAACAGGCACCGGACGCCGATATGTTTTAAAAGGACGGCGAGCGTGCGCATGTCGCCGAGCGTGACCGGCATGTTTGAAAGTTCAACCGGTTGATCCGTCAGGAGGGACGCGCACATCAGTTTGAGGGCCGCGTTTTTCGCGCCGCTGACAGCGATCGTTCCGTTCAGGGCCTGACCGCCCTGAATGTGCAGGCGTTCAAGCGGGGAAGGACGGATCGCCGATTCGGGAGACGGGGTGTCTATGCTCCGGTCCAGATCGATGATTTCCGCGCCTTGTCCGCGATCAGCATTTCGGAAGCGTGACTCCGCGCTGACCCATATATTTTCCGCTTCTGTCGGCATACGAGACCTCACATGGTGTTGAACCTTTAAAGAAGAGAAACTGTGCAACGCCCTCGTTCGCATAGACTTTTGCAGGAAGAGGTGTTGTGTTTGATATCTCCAGTGTGACATGACCCTCCCAGCCCGGCTCCAGCGGCGTGACGTTTACGATCAGGCCGCAGCGGGCGTAGGTGCTTTTTCCAAGGCAGACGACCAGCGTATCGGTCGGGATCCGGAAATATTCGACCGTACGGGTCAGGACGAAGCTGTTTGGCGGGATGACGCAGATATCCGTTTTCCGCTCGACAAAGCTCTGCCGCGCGAAATTTTTCGGGTCGACGATTGCGTTGTCCACGTTTGTGAAGATCATGAATTCGTCCGAGCAGCGCGCGTCATAGCCGTAGGAGGACAGGCCGTAAGAGATACAGCCGTCGCGTTTCTGGCTTTCAACGAAGGGCTCGATCATGCCGTGCGTTTGCGCCTGCTGCCGGATCCAGTGGTCCGGCATGATTCCGGGTGTGTCCCCGGAGACATTCCCGGAGACATTCTGTGCGTTGACAGACGGATCGATCAGGGCCGAGTTCTGTTTCATGATGATTGTTCCGCTACAATGCGTTCGCGTATCTGCATTTTCCGTTTTTTCAGGTTGTCGCGCAAGGCTGCGGCGCGCTTTTGTTCACGGGTATTTTGCCCTTTTTGTGCGTTTTTATCCCTATCTTTATTCGCATCGGCGTTTACGCCGGTTTTCTTGTCCGTCGTCATGGCAATGCTTTGACCGTGTTCTTGTCTTTTTCAAATGCTTATCAGGAGCACCGGACTATACATTTAAATCCGGTGCGGATTCCAGTTTTTTCTGACTGGACTTGAGGAAAATGATCGGGTAAACAGAACGCCGTCGCCCGCGAACGCTGCCGTAGCTCAGGGGCAGAGCACTCCCTTGGTAAGGGAGAGGTCGAGAGTTCAAATCTCTCCGGCAGCACCAGGCTTCGCAGTAGCGAGCCTCTGGCAAGCGTTTACGAGAAGCCTGCCCGGCGCGTAGCCAACGGCGAAGACGGGCTTTAGAATGTTTCGCCTGGCAAGCCGGAGCCTGAATTTAAAGTCATAAAACACGTTTATATTAACCCCAGCTATGGATAAGAGGACTTTAAAATCTTATGAACCACCGTCATCCCGGCGAAAGCCGGGATCCAGAGAAAACGTTTTTCTTATTTTACGCGG
>JANQFU010000090.1 GCA_028277665.1 Alphaproteobacteria bacterium
TCTCGGCAGTCCACATCAGCAGCCCCTCCTTCATGGCTACCTACAAGTGAATCACAACCGATTCCTTTGAATCAACTTGTTTTCGGACGGACACTAAGAGGAGATTGTTTTGCATAGGAATTAAAGTAGTCTTGAACAGCCATAATTGCCTATATTTTGCATATTTTTAGTGTTTTTTACAAGAGCTTTCTTTAGTGGTAGACGCGCATGGATTTTAATCTACTCGATTGATTTTCAGTTTAAATGTTGCAATTTCTGTTGCAATCCATTATTAGTTTGTCGCAATTGTTGCAATCGGGCGCGTGGTGGAATGGTAGACACGTTGGATTCAAAATCCAATGCTCTTAGAGCGTGAGAGTTCGAGTCTCTCCACGCCCACCAACGGTTTCAGAGGATTGATCTTCTAAATCGGATTAGCAAGAAATGTTTAAATTTGTGGTACAAAAGCGGGTTTTGCAAGTAGATTCAAAATCAGGTACCTTCGGATGTGGGAGTTCGAGTCTCCCCGGGGCACCATCCTTTACCATTGAGCTTTTATCGGCTGTGTCAGATGTAGTTTTTTCAGGGATGTAACGATCGGTTGTTCATACAAGGGTATAAAGGCTCAATCAAGAGGAAATGTTGCCCCTTTTTTTCAATTATAACCCCAGCTATGGATAAGGGGACTTAAAAATTTTATAAACCAACCGTCATCCCGGCGAAAGCCGGGATCCAGTTTTTAAAACCACTAAGCATACTATAGAATATAGCAGATAGAATATAGCGGCGTTTTCGCTATATGGTTGGTGTCGTTTTTCTGGATCCCGGCTTTCGCCGGGATGACGGTTGGTTTTGTAATTTATTCTTATCCATAGTTCAGGTTATATTGACAAAAAGCTGTTCAAACGCCTTTGGAACAGCGGCATTCACCTGATTACCGGCATTCGGAAGAACATGAAGAATTACCTCAAACTTGAGGCTTGTCCATAGTTGAGGTTGATGTATATCGGTATGCATCCAGCTCATCGTAATCATTTGGAAAGATTTTCCCTTTATTCTTTCTTGCCACCCTTATCTATTTCGAGAGTTGTATAATTTTCTCTGACCGGTGAGGTTTCATCGGTCGCAAGGCCCGGGGCGACCGCCCCGGGCCTTGCGGGCGGCGGTGCGTCGTTTTCCACCCTAAAGCCACGCTTTGATTGACAGCTGGACGGTCGCCGCCCAATGGCTTCAACGAATCGAACGGTTGCCCGCACATCAGGTGCGAGGACAAGGGTGGTGAGGGTGGTGAGAAAAAACACTTCTTTTTATCGGAACTTCCGTATACAATAGAAGTATGGCGACAATATTTGATGGAGCAGGAAGCACGACTGTCAGCCTGCTGAGCCTTGGAAAGGCTTACAGCATGCCGGGGATCGGCTTGTCCGATAATGCCCGCGCCATGACGGGCAGTTACCTTGAGTCCTCGACAAGCGCCCTGAAGACGATCCTTGAGACCGGCCTCAACACCGTGGATATTGCGCAGACCCAGATTCTGGCTCTGCGCGCCAGAATCCCGGAAAGCAAGCTGGCCCCCAGCCTTCGCGCGGAAAACGCCAGCGATGGCGTCAGCGCCGATACTGACCTTGGATCCGAAATTGATACCGAGGCCTGATTCCTCTCGAAATGATTTCATTTTTATCCTGCTGAAAAAAATGCTTAACGTTTTCTTAACTTTTCTGTTATACTCTGGGAGTTGAGGTCCCAGTAGGGGACCGTATGCAGGACGCATAGACAACCCTAGGAAAGGAGTCCAACTATGTCCACTGATGTCGTTCTTTCCGCAGCCTTGCGGAACAACCTCCTGTCATTGCAGAACACCCAGAGCAAAATTGACGAGACCCAGCTACGTCTTGCTACTGGCTTGAGAGTAAACTCTGCTCTTGACAACCCGCAGAACTTCTTTGCGGCTCAATCCCTTAACAACCGCGCCAGCGACCTTAACCGTCTGCTTGATGGTATTTCCCAATCCATTCGGGCGATTGAAGAAGCTGACAAGGGTGTTACAGGGCTCACGAAACTGATCGAGCAGGCCGAATCCGTTGCGAACGAGGCGCAGTCCGAAATTCGCGCGGCGGAAGGTTATGCGGTTATCCGCGGTACGGAAGACCTGAGCGAGATTGCCGATCTGACAGCCCTCGGCGGCGGTGGCATTATTGCCAACGGCGACGACCTGCAGATTGTTGTCCGCCAATCCGGATCGACCGATGCGACCAGCACCGTCACGACCAGCGCAGACATTAACATCGCCACAGGTGATACCATCTATGACGTTGTTGCTGCGATCAACTCCGATGCGAATGTCGGGACCGGAAACGCTACCGGTGCTCTTGTTCGTGCCAGTGTTACTTCACAAGGCCAGTTAAAAATCGAATCGCTCTCCGAAGGCGCCGTTATCCGTATACAAGACGGAACGGCTTCCCCGGGCGCGGACGGTTTTGCGGCTCTTGGGCTCGATCTCGTCTCCACGGAAGAAACGCTTGCCACAACCCGGCAGGGTGGCACGGCAATCGCCGGACGAGTTCTGACCTCAGACGTCACGGACGGGACGGCAAACGCTGACGGCACCTATAACGCAAGCGATACACTCGCGACAGCGGGCTACCTATCAGCCTTCGCAAGCGACGCCGACGACGTCACTCTCTCTATCACCGTCGACGGCCAGCAAACTGCCATCGGTGAATTCGATGACACTGAAACCATCCAGGATTTCATCGATGACATCAACGCCGCGGATATCGAGGGTATTGTGGAAGCCCGCTTTAATTCCGATACCGGTCGAATCGAGATCGAATTTGAGGACTCCGTCGGTACGGCGGAAATCCAGTTCACGGCCGTCGGCGGCGGTGACGTCTCCTTCGGTTTCGGTGCCGGAGCAACCGGTTATGAAGGGAATGCCGTCACACTTGCCGCGACCAATGCGGTCAGTGAACAGTTCACCTTCATCGGAACGTCTGCAAATCTGGCTCAGTTTGAAAGCGACTTCAACGGAATTCGCGATCAGATTGACGCCTTGGTCGAAGACGCCAGCTACCGTGGTGTCAACCTCCTGAACGGGGACAATATGGAGACGTTCTTCAACGAAGATCGTACAAACTCCCTGACGACGGAAGGTGTCCAGTTCGACTCTATCGGTCTGGGCCTCACGGAAGCCGATTTCACGAACTCCGCAAACGTCACGCGGGCGATCAGTGAAACACGGAACGCTTTGACCAGCGTCCGGAACTTCGGTCAGTCGATCTCGAACGATCTGTCGATCATTCAGACGCGCCAGACCTTTACGCAGGAAACAGTGAACACCCTGCAAGCCGGAGCGGACGACCTGACCGTCGCCGACCAGAACGAAGAAGGGGCCAACCTGCTGGCTCTGCAAACCAGACAACAGTTGGGTGTTACATCCCTGTCTCTGGCCTCGCAGTCCCAGCAATCCGTGCTCCGGTTGTTCTAATCGGGATAACGAGATCTACATCTTCTTTGAAAAGGCCGGTTTTCCGGCCTTTTCTTTTTTTTGCGGATTGTGTATATTTATCCGACGGAAGAAGTCCCGCGATAGAAACAAGGAAGAAATCCCATGGCGCTTGTGATCGATCTCAAACCCGGCGAAAAAATTTTAATCGGCAACGCCGTCATCACAAACGATTCCCAACGCACACGGCTGCATATCGCCGGAGACGCCCCGATCCTTCGCGAAAAAGACGTTATGCAGGAAGAAGAGGCCGATTCGCCCTGCAAGCGTGTTTATTTCCTGATCCAGTGCATGTACCTGGCCAGAAATCCGAAAGAATACCATCAAAAATATTTCGACCTTTTGCGGGAGATTCAACATGCTGCCCCTCGCCTGTCCTTCTTTTTTCTGGCGATTAACGAGCATATTATCGAAGGCAACTATTACAAAGCCATGAAGACAGCCAGAGAAGTCATAAAAGTTGAAGAGGAATTGTTGAATAATGCAAAACAACCCGGGTAACCCCTACGCGAGCGCCGCGGGCGCCTATGGCACAAACGCCCAGAAGAACGCACCGGATCAGCGCGAGCTTGAAGCGCGCGTCCTCCTGAAATCCGCCCGGATGATGCAGGATCTTCAGGAAAGCTGGGAAAACTGCAACGCCGATGTCATTCGGGAAACCCTCAAATACAACCGCCAGATCTGGATGATGTTTTATGACACGGCGCTTGAGAATCCGGAGGGCAGCCGCCCGAACGATCTGCGCAGCAATATTATCAATCTGGCCAATTTTATCTTTAAAAGGGAAACCGAGATCCTTGCCAATCCGGCTAAAGAAAAATTTGATGTCCTGATCAATATCAATCGGGAAATCGCCGCCGGGCTGATGACCAACCCGGACGGGAAAACAGCGCCAGCCTCCGGCAAATCTCCGGAAGAACCTTCAGGAACAACCGATATAAAGGGATAAGGGAACATATTCATGCACAAACATCGCGTGCCGCCTGTTTCATATCCTTACATAAACAAAACGGAATCGGGGAATATTCTTTTTTATATCCTGATTGCCGTAGTGATGTTCGGTGCCCTGTCTTTTGCCATTTCACAAAACAACAGAGGAAATGTCGGTGCCCTGACCAAAGAAAAAAACAATCTGGCCGCAACGGATATCCTTGATTACACGAACGTTCTGGCCTCCGCTGTCGTACAACTCCGCCTGCGGGGTTACGACAATACGGAAATCAGCTTTGAAAACGACACCGTTTCCGGATACACCAATCCGAACTGCAACGGAGACACGGGATGTCTGGTTTTCCACCCTGACGGCGGCGGTATTGTCTGGAGCGAACCGCCTGCAGGGTCGAATGACGGATCCACATGGCTTTTTACAGGGACAACCGTTGTCGAACAAACCGGAAGCGACGGCACCCCCGAACTCGCCGTCATCTTGCCGCACGTAACCGGCGGCGTATGCCAGGAAATTAACAAAAAACTCTCGATCGGAAGCGGAGACCCGCCCCCAATCCTTAACGGTCTGGCTTCCCTGACCGACACAAAATTTCAGGGAACATACTCGACAGACAACACGCTCGGAACGCTTTCTTCGGAGCATGCCGGAAAATCGGCTTTCTGTTTTTCAGAAACAGCAAGCGGCCAGAACTATTTCTTTAGAACACTTATCGCAAGATAAACGCGCCTAAATTCACAAACGAAGTGCAGCACCTGCTATACTTGGATTGCCACACTCCCGTTGGTCGTTCGCAATGACAAAAAACTGGATCGATCAGGGGGGCGTTAACCCGGATTCGTAGCCGTGGCTCTGATTCTAAAGGCTTGAGTTGTGCTTCCCAATCGGCTAATTCTTCAAAGAGAGAGTTCAGGGTTTCTCTCTCTACGGGCGCCATCCTTTACCATTGAGCTTTTATCGGCTGCGTCAAGCGCCGCGGGGTGTAGGCGCGGCGGGTTCTGCGAGCAGGTCCTCGACCTCCCGGACAAGATCTTTCAGATGAAACGGTTTTGAGAGCAGGCGCGGCACGGGTTCTTTCCTGTCGGCGTTTTGGGCGGCCGTTTGTGTCTGCGCCGCCGCGACGGCGGCAAATCCGGTGATATACATGACTTTCAGCTCCGGGCAGGCTTTTGTGGCCTGCCGCGTCAATTCGATCCCGTCCATGCCGGGCATGACAATATCGGCCAGCAGGAGATCGAAGTCCTGCTTTTCCTTTGCCTCGGCCAGTGCGTCGAGCCCGTTTCCGGACGCGGTGACGTCGTGTCCTGCGCCCTGAAGCACCCGGGCGATAAAGGTGCGCATGGCGGAATCGTCTTCTGCGATGAGTATTTTTGCCATGGCTTGAGTTTACGTGTCACAGGCTTGCGTATGCAAGGTTTGAATGGCGTTATTGAGGTTTTTATAATACGATTCTCCTTGTCAAACGGCCTCAGGAGCCATATAGAGAGGAGACCTGTAAGCTTTTGACAACATGAAAGATCTTGAGATGACCGGCAGCGTAATTCCCAACAGCCTTGACCTTGCCCCGATCGGAAATTGTTCGTTCAGCGCGCTCGTCAACCGGCACGGCCAGATTGTCTGGTCCTGCATGCCGCATTTTGACGGCGATCCGGTGTTCTGCGCGCTTGTGAACGGCTCCGAAAAACCGAAAGACGAGCCTGTCGAGTGGGGATTCTGGGATATCGATCTGGTCGATTTCGAACATGCCGAACAGGAATATATCGAGAATACGGCCGTCCTCGTGACGCGCCTTTTTGACGCGAATGGCGGCGGGGTGCAGATTACCGATTTCGCGCCGCGTTACGCTCATTACGGCCGCTATTTCAAGCCGACGATGATTTGCCGGATTCTGGAGCCGATCGGTGGAACGCCCCGGGTGAAAGTGCGTTGCCGCCCGCGCTTCAATTACGGCGCGACGCCGCCGACGGTTACGCGCGGCGGGAACCATGTCCGCTTCGTCTCGGCCGACCTGATCGTCCGGATGACGACGGATGCGTCGATTACATACATCCGGAACGAAGTGCCGTTTCTGGTGGATCGCCGTTATACGTTCATTATGGGGCCGGATGAGTCCCTGCATGAAAATTGTGACGGGGCGGGGCGGAAATATATGGAGCAGACGATCCGCTACTGGCGCGAGTTTTCGCGGAATCTTGCGTTGCCGTTCGAATGGCAGGAAGAAATGATCCGTTCTGCGATTACGCTGAAGATGTGTACGTTTGAAGAAACCGGGGCCGTGATCGCCGCGATGACGACGTCCATTCCGGAATCTCCGCATTCCAAACGAAACTGGGATTACCGGTATTGCTGGTTGCGCGATGCGGCTTTCGTGATCAACGCGCTGAACCGCCTTGGGACGACACGGACGATGGAGGATTATCTGCGCTTCATTATGAATGCGTCGTTGATGGCCGAGGAAAAGGATCTTCAGCCGCTCTACGGGATTTCTCTTCAGGAGCGGATCGAGGAGCGCCAGATTCCACAGCTTCGCGGATATCGCGGCATGGGGCCGGTGCGGGTCGGGAATCAGGCCTATGTCCAGCAGCAAAACGATGTCTGGGGGAGCGTGGTTCTCGCGCTTACGCAGGCGTTCTTTGATAAACGTCTGACCCGCCGCGGGACGGTCGAGGATTTCCGCCGGATGGAGAAATTCGGTGACAGCGCCGTTGAGAATTTTGACAAGCCGGATGCCGGGATCTGGGAGTTCCGGACGTTTGGGCGGGTGCATACGTTCTCGGCTGTCATGTGCTGGGTCGCGTGCGACCGGCTTGCGAAAATCGCGGGGCAGCTTAGTCTGCCGGACCGGGCGGAGCACTGGCGTCAGGAAGCCGACAAGATGCGCGATGTCATTCTTACGCGCGCCTGGAACGAGAAAAAACAGAGTATCGTTGAGCCTTTTGAAGGCGAGCATCTGGACGCATCACTTCTCTTGCTTCACGAAGTCGGTTTCATTGAGGCAACGGATCCGCGCTTTGTGAAAACCGTCGAGGCCATTGAGAAAGAGATTATTGATCCGGATACCGGACTTTTGTATCGACACGTCTATAAAGACGACCATAGCAAGCCGGAAGTGGCTTTTACGATTTGTACGTTCTGGTATCTTGATGCGCTGGCGGCTATGGGGCGTGTTGAGGAAGCCCGCGAGAAATTCGAATGGCTGCTCGCGCGCCGGAACCATGTCGGCCTGCTGTCCGAAGACATGGATTTCAAAACGTTTGAGCTCTGGGGGAATTTCCCGCAGACCTATTCGATGGTCGGCTTGATCAATACGGCGATGAGGTTGTCCAAAAACTGGAACGAGGCGATTTAGCTTTGGATTTAGAATGAGGTGAGAATGCTCGGTTTGATTGCGGATATCGGGGCGACGAACGCCCGGTTTGCACTCGCGGATGAGGACGGGGTCTCGCATGAGCGGGTTTTGCCTTGTAAGGACTATCCCGGGATTGTCGAGGCGGTGCGCGCGTATCTGGAGCAGGTTCAGATACCGCAGGCACCTTCCGTGGCGTCGTTTGCGATTGCAGGACCCGTGCAAGGCGATCAGTTCAAAATGGTTAACCACGACTGGGCGTTTTCGATTGAGGCGACGCGCCAAGAGCTCGGTCTTGAACGTTTTCATTTGATGAATGACTTTGAAGCTATTGCTTTGGCTATTCCCTGCCTTGGAGATGCCGATCTCTTCAAGGTCGGAGAGGGGGCTCCGGTTAAGGGTCAGCCGATTGGTATTGTCGGGCCCGGGACCGGGCTTGGTGTGGCGTCTCTGGTCTGGGGCGGGGATCGTTATATCGCCGTGCCGGGTGAGGGCGGGCATGCATCGGCCGTTGCACAAACACAACGTGAATATGACGTTTTTGCCTATTTATATAGGAAATATCACCATGTTTCGGTAGAGCGCGTGTGTTCGGGCAAGGGACTTGTGAATGTCTATGATGCGTTGCGTGCGATTGACGGGCGCGAGGATCTTCCGGCCCGGGATGCACAGGAGATCAGTCGGGCGGCACTTGATAAAGCCTGTCCGTTGTGTGTTGAGGCCTTGGACATGATGATCGGCTTTTTGGGGAATGTGTCCGGAAATCTCGCGCTGACGCTCGGGGCGCATGGCGGGATTTATCTTGCGGGCGGGATTATCGGTAAGCTCGGTCTTGAGTGGTTTGCGCAGAGCCGTTATCTGGAGGCTTTCGTCTCCAAGGGGCGTTATAAAGATTATCTTCGCGCTATCCCGAATTATGTTGTGACGCACCCGTATCCGGCGTTTGTCGGACTGCGGGACGATCTGCTCCGGATAGGGTGAAAACCGGCGGGATGTCGTCCGGCGACAGGCGCGCGGGCGAGAGGCTTTCCCTTAAGGCTTCGAGATGCCGGACGATGTGTTCGGCCCGGGCGCGGGCCTGAAGGCGGAGCGCGCAGAGCGGCTCCGTTTTTTCCGTCCGGATTTCCGGCAGGTCTTTTTCATCGAACAGGCGGGGCTGGATGTCGGGGGCGGTGATCCGGCTGTCCGGCCAGTCGATCAGGGCCAGGTCTCCGCCGGGCTTTTCGACCAGTGCCGTATGGCCCTTGCGCAGCCAGCAGCCGCAGTTTGCGTAATGAATGTCCCGGATGTTCTTGATGACCGGGATATGTGTGTGACCGCAAATCAGGCCGTCGAGGCCCCGGGTTTTGACGGCCTCCCGGACGGCGTGTTCGAAATTGCCGATCAGGCGGAGCGTGCGTTGTCCCTGCCGGCTCAGGATTTTTGCAAGAGAACGGGGTTTGGGCGCTTCGGCCTGAATGCCAGGCCACATCGCGTGAAAGCGGTCCAGGATAAAATCGCCGAATCTCGAGAGCGGCCCGCCGATCAGTCTGTGGTCAAACTGGTCGCCGTGCATGACAAGATAGCGCAGCCCCTTTGCCGTCTCATGAACAAGGCGGTTGCGCAGTTTTAATCCGATGTGCGGGAGGTATGGTCTGCATACGGGATGCATCATCAGGCGCAGGATTTCGTCGTGGTTGCCTGCGACATAAATGATCTCCGTTCCCGTCAATTGTTTGTGAAAAAGCTCTTCAAGAATATCCGTGCATGCATCCGGCCAGTGCCATCTGCGGGCCAGTTTCCACCCGTCCAGAATATCGCCGACAAGGTAGAGTTTCCGGGCGTTCACGGATTTTATAAATGACAAAAATGCTTGAGAGTCAAAAGCTCTTGAACCGATGTGAAGATCGGAAATGAAGACAGCGTTGTAGACGGCCTGTTGAAAAAGTGGCATTCTATGGGGGCTGTTTCTTTTGATTCGATCTGCGCCGACTCCAATTCTGGAGGGTTCCGGCTTTCCTGACAAGATGCCACGAGAGATTAAAGTGCATTTTACACATTTTTAAAATTGTGTTATGCTTGGGACAATCGATAATAAAGAAAAAAATTACATCTATACAGGGAAGGGATTTGCCATGCAAACATATTCGTCCGCTCATTCTGCTGTTCCGGCCTCTATCCCGACAGATACCGTTCTGATCCTTCCTTGCCGCGCAGGATCGTGGGAATGTTACGATTCCAGGGGAAACAGTGTTATCGTGCAGACGCATTCCCTGGCTTCGGACCAGTTCCGCCAAATGATCGGCTTTTTCCGGACGGTGCGTCTGGATCACCAGTATGCGCCCACGATCAGGGAGGGCATGCTCCGGGTCGGGTGCGCTATCCCCGAGAAGCTCGCGCATTTCCTGCGGCTTCGGGATGAGGCGTCCGACGTGCCGCGCCGCCGGTGCGCGATCCCGCGGCATGCGTCCGCAGCGACCAGCGCAGCCTAAGGGCTCTTACGAGCCCTAAAATTTCTCCTTCGGGCCGTGTTTCAGGTTTTTGCTGCTGCAGGCGCAGGCGATGAATTGTTCCGCCGCTTTTTTCCAGGTGTAGTGTTTTTTAACATGCGCGAAGCGTTTGGTGCGGGCGGCGGCGCCGCTTCCGGCTTCGAGGGCTTTCTGGGCGGCGGTCTCCAGATCTTCGTCCGTTGCGCCGAGCAGGTCGTCCGTTATCAGGTCTTTGGGGCCCGTGACCGGATATCCTGCAACGGGCAGGCCGCAGGCCATGGCCTCGATCAGGACCATGCCGAACGTATCCGTTTTTGACGGGAAGACGAAAATGTCGGCGGCGCGGTAATGTTCGGCGAGATCGTGCCCGAATTTCTTTCCGGCGAAGACGGCGTCCGGATAGCGGGTTTTCAGGTCGTTCATCGCGGGGCCGTCGCCGACGATGACTTTGCTTCCGGGCCAGGGCATTTTCAGGAATTCTTCGAGGTTTTTTTCGATGGCGACCCGGCCGACATAGAGTGCGACCGGCTTTGTCAGATCTTCGAACAGGGTGGGCGGTGTTTTCGGCGGGTGGAATATTTCGATATCCACGCCGCGGGTCAGGCGCGCCATTTTGTTCTTGAAGCTCCAGCTTTTTAACTCGTCTTCGAGGGAGGGAGTCGCGACCATGATCGATTCCGCCGGAGCGTGGAACCGCCGGACGATCCGGATCGCCAGATTGCGGACGGGGTGGAACAGGAACGGGCAGAATCTGGCCGCGCGTTTGGCGGTGTAGTCCGGGAACTGGGTGTGATACGAGGTTGTGAAGCTCTTGCCGGTCCGGCGCGCATATGTGCGGGCCGCCCAGCCGAGCGGACCTTCTGTGGCGATGTGCAGGCAATCCGGCTCCCAGCGTTCGATCATTCTTTTCAGGCGCCAGTACGGCATGACCGGCAGGCGGATTTCGGGGTAGCCCGGAAGCGGAATCGTATACCGGAAATCGCCGGGGCCGATAACCTTGAACTCGGATCCCTGTTCGGTGATGTGGTGGCGCAGGTGTTCGTATGTGCGGACGACCCCGTTGACCTGCGGGGTCCAGGCGTCGCTGACGACAAGAATTCTCATGGCGGCGGTTTTCCTTTCCTTGATGAAAGGGGTGACTTTTTGCGCGCAGGGTCCTAAAATCTCCCGCACGGTCTTTTCAACATGAGCATACAAGAGAGAGCGTTTTGCGCAATATCGGCTGTTTCCTCTTTTTCGGTCTTTTGGTCTGTTTTTCCGGTCTGGCCGCCGCCGCAGAGTGCCGCGTCGTTCCGGAGGCCATTCACATGCTGCGCGATGCGCGGATCGGCGCCTACAGTCTTTGGGATACGACATATGCGCCGTCCGAGAACGGCACGGCGGATGTCGTTTTCCGGTCCGTATTTCCGGAAGAGAACGGGGACATGATTGCCGTCGGCGGCGCGATGTCCGAAGGGGATCCCGATATGCGTCCGTTTCTGGTGCGGATCGATCGCCGCGGGCGCGTGCGTTACGCCTCGGCTGATTTTGAGACGGGCGAGGGGAAGACGCTTTCGGGGCCTGCCGGATCGTATGAAAAGATCTTTTCCATGCCGGGGGCGGACGGGGAGGGGCCGTATCTTCTGGCCGGGACGGTCTCTTCTGCGCCCGGGCGTCCCCGCGAGATTTTTCTCGGCCGGTTTTCCGGGACGGGCGGGGTTAGCCCGTTGCCGCCGCTCCGGGAAGACGGGGTCGATCTCGTTCTCGCCGATATGGCGCATGCGCTGGACGGGGAGGGGTATGTCGTGGCTGCGAACGCGATTCGCGGGCCGGCCGACAATCCCGAGGTCAGTTACGGCATATTGATGATGCTGGACGGCAACGGGCGCGAGCTCTGGCGGCGTTCGTACCAGTCCGGCTCGCCGGGGCGGTTCGAGGCGCTGGCCGTGTATCGCGGCGGATATGGGGACGATGCTTACTTTTTGGCCGGGACAATCCGGCAGGACCGGCCTGTGCAGGATGCGCTGCTGATTCGGGTCAGTCCCGACGGAAAAATCGACTGGCAGCGGGTCTATCCGCGCGGGGCGGGAGCTTTCCTGCGCGCGGCGGCGCAGGTCGGGACCGATCTTTTGGTCGGCGGGGATGTCGCGCCGACCGATCCGCAGTTTACCCGTTCCGGGTGGGCGATGCGGCTCCGGGCGACCGGCGGGGATGTAATCTGGCAGCGTTATCTTGCCGATCCGAATTACCGGATGACCGGGGTTGCGGTCTCCGGGGAGACGGACGGGCGCGCGACGTTCCTGATGCGCGGTCAGGCAACCGAGGCGGCGGAAGAGGCTTTCGCGCAGACACATGAAGAGCGGCTGCGCAAGGCTCTGGAGCAGGATTTGAAAGAGGATACCGAAGCCGAAGCCGGAGACAGCGCTCTTCGATCCGAATTGATTCGTTCCTCCATGTCCGGGATTGTCGGCAAGCCGTTCGATCATGCGCGGGTTCTGATGTTTTCGCCGTATGGCGATATTCTTTCCGATTCGTCTTACACGGAGGGGCAGGGAGCACATGCGCTCGGGATGGTTTTAAATACGCTTGGAGACCGCGTTCTGGCCGGTACCTATGTTCCCCGGAATGCGCTGTCCGGGGACGGAGCTGCGGGCTGGATCCTGACTCTTGTGCCGCCGGACGTCTATGAGGATCCGTGCCTCGAAGATCCCGCCGAGGCGAATTGATATGGCGGCGGCGGACGGCGAGGATACGGAGTACCGGTCCGGCGTTTGTCCGCCGGGCGGGCAAGGGCAGCGGATCGACCGCGTTCTGGCGGGAATGTTTCCTGATTTATCCCGGACCCGGATCAAGGCTCTGATCGAGGGCGGGGCGCTCCTGATGGATGGTGCGCCTTGCCTGTCTCCGGCTACGCCGGTTGCGGCCGGAGCCCGGTTTGAGTTGCGCGTTCCGGCCCCTGTGCCGACCGGAATGCCCGCAGAGCCGATGGATCTGGAGGTCGTTTATGAGGACGCGCATGTCATTGTGATCAATAAACCGGCCGGGCTTGTCGTGCATCCGGGGGCGGGCGTGGCTTCCGGGACGCTTGCAAATGGGCTTTTGGCCCATTGTCATGGGTCTTTGTCCGGGATCGGCGGGGTTGAGCGTCCGGGGATCGTTCATCGCCTCGACAAGGATACGAGCGGCCTGATTGTGGCTGCGAAAACGGATTTTGCGCATAAGGCGCTTTCGGCCCAGCTTTCCGACCGGACGATGCACCGGACTTATATCGCGCTTGTTCTGGGGAAAGTCATGCCGCCTTCCGGCGTCGTGGACGCGCCGATCGGGCGGCACAGGACGAACCGCCTGAAGATGGCGGTTCACGGCTCCGGAAAACCGGCAAAAACCCGCTATGAGGTTTTGCAGCGCTGTAAGCGCGGGGATTTTACGGCGGTCCAGTGCGATCTGGAAAGTGGGCGAACGCATCAGATTCGTGTGCATATGGCCCATATCGGATATCTCCTGATCGGAGATCCGCTTTACGGGCCGCAGGCCACGAAGCTGGCTTCCGCATTGAAAAAAGCCGGGTTTTCAGAGGAGTCTCAGTCGGTTGTTCGGTCTTTTTCGCGTCAGGCCCTTCATGCGGCGCGGCTGGCATTCATTCATCCGGAGACGGGGGAGTCTTTGTGTTTCGAGGTGCCGCCGCCTGCGGACTTTGAACAAATTATTGGGATTTTCTTTTAATATCAACATATTGAAAAATAGTTTTGTATTTACATAAAATTTTAGATAAACTGAAAGTATAAGGTCGGTGGTGGATCGGCGGGGCTTTGAGATCCGGACCGGCCTTAGGCTGAGGGAGTGTGTATGGGGAGCAGAAGGCAAGGGGAGAGGCACCCCGATAAATCAGGGAAACAATAAAAACGGCACGTAGAGGACTGTAAGGACTAAAAAAATAAAAATGACTTTCACTTTTCCGATTTGATTGCCACCGCTTTGTGCGGTGGCTTTTTTTATCGGAGCTCTCAGAGTTTTTATCATCCGTCAGCGCTGGCTTCAAAATATCTCGGTTAACCTGAACTATGGATAAGAATAAGTTACAAAACCAGCCGTCATCCCGGCGCAATCCCGGAACTTAATCGAGCCTTGAAAATCGAAGATTTTCATTTGGCGAGACTTGTATCCGGGACCTTTACCCAAAGACCCCGGCTCTGCGCAAAATCTCCGCTTACGCGGAATTTTTACTTGCCCGGAGTTACGATTTTGAAGGCAATGACACAAATAAAAACTCCGTGTTCTCTGCGCCTGCGGTTCAAAAACAGTTGCTTCATCTTTCGTATATGTGAGAAGGCGTTTTCATGCCGATTTGGCGCAAAATAGCCAGTTAGGGCTCGTAAGGAAATAAGTTTGTCGAATTGCGTCGGATTTTTGGTCGTCCACAAGGCGCAAAAACGGCGCATACCGGGAGTATGTAACGCTTTTTGCAACAAAGTGGGCGGGCAAAAAGACAAACAAGAGGACGAACTTGTTTCCTTACAAGTCCTTAGAAAAGATGTCTGTTACTGGATTGTGCAGGTCATTCAGGGGATGTGTTATATCAGGGAAATCGCTTGAAAAAATTCGATTGCACTAACTTTTTGATATAATTTAATTTCGTCATCCTCCGGCCAAGTTTGCTTGAGTCCGGAGGATCCATTCATCCGCTTGCGATAACTTTGGAATGGATCCTCTGCCGTTGCAGAAGACGACGGTTTTGTTCTTTTTCAATGAGTTGCGTTTTTTGCGAATTTTGATATTCATAACTTCAGGCGATTACCGTGTGTGTTATAGAAAATATTTGACAATTGCGACCGGAGCCCTTATCTTTCATTATGTTAAATAATAAGGTTCCGAGTTCATGAACGATATTCCTGAAGATACAGCATCTTTCGGCGATACCCGTCTGACAACGTCTCCTTCCCGTGAAATTCGTCGGGAAGTCGTTGACGGCGTGACATGGCTTAGATTTCCAGAGACGCCTGTTCCGGCGACGGAACTCGTCCCTCCGCATGGCGCTCTTGAAATTGAGGGAAATACGCGGGTCACCGGCTTCATTCCCGACAATATGGATATCTGTGTTGTGAGTGGCTTCCTTGAAATCGACGCTACGGGGATCGGTCAGGGCGTTTTGCTGAGAACCAAGGATGTGACGGGCGGGAGCATTGACGAAACCACAAGAACCCGGAGCGCTTTTTTTCAGGGAGAGCGGACAGAAGAAGACCAAACTTTTGTTTTCGAAGAGATCCGCCCGTTCGATATCGCCATCCGTTTCAGGGGTGACAAACACACAACGGACGAAGGAACGTTCGATCAAGGCAGGCTGGAGGGACTCGAACTCACCGTTATGAGCTCGGGGGGCATATTCTATAGTGGTCATACCGCACCGCAATCCATGCTCGCTGCGAGACGCGATTGTATTGTTGACGGCGCTATCGGTGTTGGAAATACCATCAACTGCGCGGGAAAGGTTGTTGCCAGAGAAGTGGGAGCACGTAGTGTTATTACCTCCTTTCAACCGGCATATATTTACGGGATAGTCGAACATGATGTCGTGGTGACAACAGCGAAAGGGATTGGAGCGGCTGGCGAAATCGGCGAACGTACGGCCTTGGTAACCCAGGGCGCCGTTGCGCTCGCATACGAACAACTGAAAAAATTCGACAAAGGAGGGGCGCGCTTCAGCCTGTCGGCTAAAAAGGGGGTTACCGGCGCGCCGGATGGATTTGATCGGGTTTTACAGGGAGAAAGCCAGCGTCCGCTGGTCTCGAGCCGGTTTGTAAAAGATGAATTGTTCGCCGAATTTTGCGCGGAGTTGGAAACAATCGAAAAGGAAGGCGGCCATCGGACGTCCATCGAAGATTTTCTGAGGCGTTGTGGCGATAAACTGGGGGAGGAGAGTAACGCCCGTCATCACTTTTTTATATGCGCGGTTGCGTTGCGGGTTGGCCTGCTCGGCGTTGCGGAGGAACATGAGAGAACGATATGCGAACTGGACCCGGAAGACCCTCTTGTCCGGCTGTTTCAGGCGCAATGGAAACTTGTGCAGGGCAAACTTGTTGAAGCAAAGAGCGAACTGACGGCCGCACGGATTCTCGGAGAGGACAAAGATCTCTACGAGGCGGACCCAAATCACGCGCTCTTCCTTTCACATGAGGATTTCCTCAAGAAAATGAATTGGCTGGCCGGGATCACGGAAGCTCTGGAAGGGCATGATCAAGAAGCGATTTCATATCTGCAAGCTGCAAGCCTGAGCGACGAGGAGATCGAGACCGAACTGATTCCGTTTATCTACACTATTGGATGCGAATTCGTTTTGGACTCCCCGGGACTTGTCGAACAACTCGAAGGCATTGCGCGGAGCACAATGCAAGCCCATGAAAGCGGGAAAAAAGGTGAGGAAATAAGGCTTCTTTGCGCAGCATTTTCGATTGTTGCCAGAGAGCGCAGACAGCATGAGATCCCCCAAGATCTGAGAGATCTGTTTAACGAGGGGGTGACGAAAATGAAGGACGTTATTATAAGCGGGCCGACCAGACAAATCGTTCGGGACGCGCAAAGATGTCTCAGTGCACAGATATGAGCAAAAGAGCGCTTCCTGAGCCTGTAGAATATTCGTGGATTTTTGTGTGAAAAAGCCTTTCTTTTATGGAGCCGCTATGGAACCGCGGGGGGTTTCGTCGTATAAAAGTGCGTTTCGTTTGGTTGGTAAGAGACGAAGGGTGCGGGTGTGAGCGTGATGATTTCCAGGCAAAATAAAAAGAACAGCAACAACAATAATAATGACAGGCAGCTGCAAGACGGGCTGAGCTTTTTTGAGGATCCCGATACGGGGCTGAAGGCCTGTATCGCGCTTCATGATATGGCGCTCGGTCCGGCATTTGGCGGGTGCCGGATGTATAATTATCCGGACGAAGATGCGGCTATGGCCGACGCTTTGCGCCTTGCGGAAGGAATGACCTATAAAAACGCGGTGGCCGGGTTGCCGCTTGGCGGCGGAACGGCTGTGATTATCGGGAATCCCTATGTGAACAAAAGTCCGGATCTCTTCGCGGCGCTCGGCCGGGCGATCGGTTCCCTTGAAGGGCGTTTTATAGGGATTGAAGATATGGGGACGGAATCGGATGATATCTTCCAGATTCATCAGGCAACGTCTTATGTCGGGGGGCTTTTCAATCCGGAAATCGACGGGTTTTCCAAGGAAGGTGAAACGGTCCCGCAGGCGACGGCTTACGGTGTGTTCTGTGGCATGAAAGCCGTCGCGGCGCGCCTTTATGGCGGGGATACGCTGGCCGGACTCAAGATTGCCGTTCAGGGGCTCGGGAGCGTCGGATATCATATGGTCTCGCTTTTGTACAACGCCGGGGCGGAGGTGATCGTCACGGATATCGATCACCGGAAGGCGGAGCGGGCGCTCGGCGATTTCCCCGGGATCGTCGCTGTCGGGCCGCAGGATATTTTTTCCGTTGAGGCCAATATTTTCGCGCCGTGCGCGGTCGGCGGTCAGCTCAACGACAATACGATTCCCCAGATGCATTTCGACATTGTCGCGGGAGCCGCAAACGGGCAGCTTGCCCGCGCGCATCATGACGAGATCCTTTCTGCGCATGAAATTCTGTATGTGCCCGACTATGTAATCAATTCCGGCGGGGTGATTGCGTCAGCCTATGAATATTTCCACCGCGCCGGGGAAAGTCCGTTCGGGCATCCTTTGACGCCGGAACATTTGTTTGCGCATATCGAGCGAATCGGCGATCGGGTGCATGAGGTCTTCGATCTTGCCGAGCAGGAAGGGATCACGCCCTGCGCGGCGGCGGACCGGATTGCCGAGGGGATTTTCCGGGTGGTCTAACCCTCTTTTCTTCTACTTTAACCTGAACTATGAGTAAGAATAAGTTATAAAACCAACAAAACCAACCGTCATCCCGGCGAAAGCCGGGATCCAGTCATAGAGTTATTTAAACGCGGAGGTCCGGAGTTTCGGAGGAGAACTCCGTTTCTGCGGGCCGCCGCGTAAAATAAGAAAAACGTTTTCTCTGGATCACCGCGATCGCCGGGATGAC
>JANQFU010000098.1 GCA_028277665.1 Alphaproteobacteria bacterium
AGGGGAAAGTAATTCTATGTCGGATGTCATGGGAGGCTCTCTGTCAGAGGGAAACGAATCACCCGTAGAGAGAATCACATTCAAAATGACAAGGCAAAATCTTCGTTAACCATGACTTCCTTGCCGTGTCTCCGGATGTAGAGCCGTTGTGCCGGGCCATAAAATTCCGTAAGACCGACGGTTATTGCGACAGTTTTGTGTCCTGAATCTTTCAGATCTTTTTCGGCGGAATCCATGAGGGCATTACCAATTCCCCGGCATTGGTAATCATCAAAGACCCGTAGGTCATGGAGCAGCGGTATGCTCCGATCACGATAAAAAGTATGGAGCGTTCGTCCGCGTACCGTCAGATATCCGGCGGGCTGATCTTTCCAGAAAGCCAAAAACGTGAAATCCTGACCGCTCATATGATCGGTAAAATAGGTATCATCGATGTCGGGACGGTCGGACAGAACATGTTCACGAAAAAAATCGAGCAGACATTTTAGGTTGGCGGGTTGAATTTTTTCTATCCTGAAATCCATCATTCATCCCCCATTTTCAGGGCGTTGATGAACGCGCTTTGGGGGATGTCGACATTCCCGTACTGGCGCATCTTGGCCTTCCCTTTTTTCTGCTTTTCCAAGAGCTTGCGCTTTCTTGTTATATCTCCGCCGTAGCATTTGGCCGTAACATCCTTTCGCAGCGCGGATAAATGCTCTGCGGCAATGATTTTTCCGCCGATCGCGGCCTGCACCGCAACTTTGAACATCTGGCGCGGGATGAGGTCCTTGAGCCGCTCGCAGATTTGCCGTCCGCGCGCCTCCGCATTCCTGCGCCAGACGATCATCGAGAGCGCATCGACATTCTCGCCATTCACGCGGATCTCCATTTTGACAAGGTCGCTCTCGCGATAGCCGCAAAGCTCATAATCGAAACTCGCATAACCGCGCGAAATGCTTTTCAGGCGATCATAAAAATCAAAGACGATTTCGTTGAGCGGAAGATAATATTCGAGCATCGCGCGATGCCCGGCATAGGTCAGGTTAATCTGCTCGCCGCGCCGCTCCTGACAGAGTTGCAGGAGCCCGCCGAGATACTCGTCAGGCGTCAAAATCGTCGCCTTGATCCACGGCTCCTCAATGTGATCGATCCGCACGACATCGGGCATGTCGACGGGATTATACAGCTCAATTTTGTCGCCGTTCGTCATGTAGATGTGATAAACGACGCTCGGTGCTGTCGGGATGAGGTTGAGGTCGTATTCGCGCTCCAGACGTTCCTGAATAATTTCCATATGAAGAAGTCCCAGAAAGCCGCACCGGAACCCGAGCCCCAAAGCCTGCGAATTCTCCGGCTCGAAATGAAGACTCGCATCATTGAGTTTCAAACGGCCGAGCGCATCGCGCAGATCGTTATAATCTTTCGCGTCGATCGGAAAGAGTGAACAGAAGACCATCGGCACCGACGGCTTGAATCCGGGCAGGCGTTCGGCGCACTGTTTTTTCTCTTCGGTGATCGTATCCCCGACCTGCGTTTCGGTAATGTCCTTGATCGAGGCCGTGATAAAGCCCATCTCGCCGGGGCCGAGATCGTCGATCAAAACGGGCTTGGGCGTAAACATCCCGACGCGGTCGATATCGCGCACGGCGCGCGTGTTCAGGAACTGAATGCGCTGGCCCTTGCGCAGCCGCCCGTCAATGACGCGCACAAGAATAACAACGCCGAGATAAGAATCGTACCAGCTATCGACAAGCAAGGCCTTGAGCGGCTTCTCCGCATCCCCCTCATGCGGCGGGGGCAGGCGCGTGACGATGGCCTCCAGAAGCTCGCTGATCCCGATCCCGGTTTTTCCCGAACACAGAACGGCATCGTCAGCGGGCAGACCGACAACGTCTTCGATCTCCTGCCGAACCTCATCCGGCATCGAAGCCGGAAGATCGATCTTGTTGATAACCGGGACGATTTCGTGGTCGTTATCCATCGCCTGATAGACATTCGCGAGCGTCTGGGCCTCAACGCCCTGCGTCGCATCGACGATCAACAGCGAACCCTCGCAAGAGGCCAGAGAGCGCGACACTTCATAGGCAAAATCGACGTGGCCGGGCGTGTCCATGATATTGAGCTGATACGCGATTCCGTCTTTGGCGGTGTAGGCCAGACGCACGGTTTGCGCTTTGATCGTGATTCCGCGCTCGCGCTCGATATCCATCGAATCGAGCACCTGCTCTTTCATCTCCCGGTCCTCGAGCCCGCCGCAAGTCTGGATCAACCGATCCGCAAGCGTGCTCTTCCCGTGGTCGATATGCGCGATAATCGCGAAGTTCCGAATATGTTTCAGGTTCTGTGTCATGGGGTTATGACATAGCTGAATAGCGGAGAGATTGGAAGAGGAATGACGGAAAAACAAAACACGTCCCTGTATGTGGCAAAATAACACGCCAACTTACAACCCGGATAAACTGTGCGTTTACAGGGGTTGTAAAAAGAAAGGGTAAATTTCTGTTTAATATCATATTTTTATAACATTTCTGCTGACTTGACAGTGACTATTCGTGCATGCACACTCCCATGGGAACGCAACCAAAACGCGAAGGGGCTGTCATGGCTATAATCTACGGGACATCCGGAAACGACAATTTGATCACCAATCTGGACGAAGATGACACTCTGCGCGGCTACGGAGGAGACGATATTTACACTTATCTCCTGAGCGGAGGAAATGACACTGTAGAGGAAACCGTCGGCGGTAATGATGAAATCGCATTCGGCTCAGGAATCGATCATGCTCTGATGTCTTTTGAAAAAACAGGGAACGATCTGATTCTTTATACTTCGGAGGCCGGTACAATTACGATCAGGGACCAGTTTGCAACCGGGAACCTGAACCGGGTAGAAACGCTGATTTTTAATGATGATAGGGAAATAGACCTGACGCTTGCTAATCTGCTCGTTTATAACGGGATAAGTGCAACTTTTCTGGGAACGTCGGGCGACGATCTGATGTTGCATAACGCTGCCGGGGCCGATTTCAGCAATATTGATGCCGGGGCCGGTCATGATGTCATCTATGCCGGCGGAGGAGACGACAGCGTATATGCAGGCTCCGGGAACGATACCGTATATCTGGGAAATGGGGATGACGGTGTTTCCGGAGGTTCCGGGAACGATACGATATATGGCGGATCGGGAAACGATTACATCAGCGGAGGCGACGGTGACGATACGCTTTATGGAGAGTCCGGAAATGACAGAATCATTGCAGGCAGTGGCACGGACGTGATTTATGGGGGGGACGGTAATGATTACATCTCCACAAGCGGCAATACGACTCTCAATACAGGTAACAGTCTGGCGTATGGCGGCGATGGTGATGATGAGATTGTTTCCGGTGGGGATAACGGCACGTTATACGGCGGTGCGGGAAATGACACGATTGAGGATACCAATGGCTCGGATACGATTTACGGTGGTGAGGGCAATGATTACATAGAGGATAAATTTTCTGGACCGGTAGAGGGGGCGCTGTCCCTGGTTGAATACATTGATGGCGGTGCCGGAGATGATACCATGATTATTACCGCTTTTGGCGCTGCCGAGTTATATGGGGGTTCGGGAAACGACACATACACAGTTGCTAATGTGATAGGGGGAACCTCTGCCACGATATTTGATCTATCAGGTGATAATGATACGCTTTTGACTCCCATTACGATTTCTTCAAGTAACGTCCTGCGAGAAGGAAATGACCTGACTTTTGATGTTGTCTATACGGCCTATTCATTTCAGATGAGAATCGAAGATTTTTTTATTCCCGCACACCTTATTGAAAACCTGACAATAGACGGCACAACAGTCTCCGTCATTGAAACGCTCACGCCGAATGATGATTCTTACACGGCGACAGCCCAGACGTCCCCTTTGGGGATTGACGACAACATTATCGATGCTTTGGCGGGAAATGATACAATCTACGCCGGAGCCGGCGGTGACATTGTGTACGGTCGAGAGGGTGACGACACGCTAGACGGCGGAAACGGTAATGATCTTCTATATGGCGGATCCGGCGCCGACATTTTTATTATTAATGTCGAGGCCGGCGCGCAGGATACAATCAACGATTTTGAGGTCACCCTCTCCGGTGAGAAAATCGATTTGAGCGCTTTCGACGGCACATACGCGAGTTTTGCGGACTTTGCGACACATTTCACTCAGCATGGAGCCGATGCACACATCGCCTTGCCGGACGATCAGGTTTTGATTTTGAAAAACGTGCTCACCGGAGATCTTGATATCGGGAATTTTATCGGAACGTTTACACAGGATCTTCCGGACATGCCTGTTCTAACCGTCACGGAAACAGTACCGAGTACACCGGATATAACCTACGACGAATTCACGGTAAATCAGGAAGTGCAGTACGGGCAAACGTATTCGGAGGTTTTACAACTCTCGGATGGGCGCCTTTTGTTTTGTTGGGAGAGCTGGGATCCGGATGTAGACGGATCGGGAGATGGTATCGCGGCTCGCGTAGGATCTCTGGATGAAAATGGAAGCGTTATTTTTGCCGATGAGGTTGGGGTCAGCGGATCGACTCCCGGCTCCCAGTACTGGCCCCAGATCTCGGAACTTCCGGATGGTCGGGTCGTTTTTGCGTGGACAGATCAGGGTCCGCGCAGTATTGGGACACGGGTAGCCAGCGTGAATGCCGATGGAAGCATGGATTTTGGATCTGAATTCACGGTAAGTACTGAAGATGTTTTTGATAACTCTATGGTTAATTTGGCCGTGTTGTCCGGAGGGAAAATCGTTTACACATGGGATGTCAACGATCCTGATCTTGATGATAATAGCTACGGCATTGCTGCCCGTATCGGAACTGTGCAAACAAACGGAAATATCACGTTCACAAATATTGAATTTACAGTGAATGACACGACGCTTGGAACACAATATCAACCCAATGTGACAGAGCTTTCGGATGACCGGTTTTTGTTTACTTGGACCAGCACCATGATCAATGTCGGTGAATATATATACGGGCGTGTCGGGACGTTGAATGCAGATGATAGCGTGACCCTCGGTGACGAGTTTTTTGTAAATCAACAGGTTTCATATCCGCGTAATCCAGAGGTAGCGCTTTTACCGGACGGTCGCGTCCTGTTTACATGGTCCGGCGTTGTTTCAGGCGCTAGCCAGTCTACATCCGACTCCGAAATCGTAGCCCGTGTGGGGACAGTTAACGCTGACGGCTCAGTCAATCTCGGATCAGAGTTTATGGTCAACCAGGAAATAACAAACTCTCAAAGACTACCGTCCGTCACGGTTCTCTCAGATGGCCGGGTCGTTTTTGTATGGGATACGGAGGATCCTGATGTGGATGGAAATGGTCTTGGCATAGCCGCACGCGTCGCACAAGTGAATGCGGATGGCAGCCTGACTTTTCTAAGTGGCGAGTTTACCGTAAATGAGAAAAGCATAAATGATCAATACGTCCCGGATGTTGCAGCTTTGGACGACGGACGGATCGTGTTTACCTGGTACAGTGAGGATCTTTTGGTAGATGGAGACGGACCCGGCATTTCCGCGCGCATTGCTGTGGTGAATGCAGACGGCAGCGTAGACTTTGCGCAGTCCGGAACGCCGCTCCTGCCGGATGCGACCTACGACGAATTCACGGTAAATCAGGAAGTGGACAGCCACCAGAAATTCGTGGAGATGTTAAAGCTCTCGGACGGTCGCGTCCTTTTCACATGGCAAAGTAAGGACCCGGATATCGGGCCTTACAACTTTGGCATTTCTGCGCGTGTCGGGACGTATGAATCGGACGGCGGCGTGAGTTTTGGAGATGAAGTTGCGATATATACATACGGTACCGTCCCGCAAGCGGCTGAAATTTCAGACGGCAGAGTTGTTTTCAGTTGGGAGGGGGGAACAGACATCGGAACCCTTGTCGCTACGGTGAATGCGGATGGGAGCATGAGCCTTGGATCCTGGCAGACAGTGAACACGGAAACGGATCTGGCGCAAAAGAATGTAAGTATGACCGTGCTCTCCGGAAACCGGGTTGTCTATACCTGGCAAAGCAATGACACAGACGTGGATGGAAATTCCTTCGGGATCGGCGCGCGTGTCGGGACGGTGAATGCGGACGGCAGTATTACATTTTCCGGGACAGAATTTACGGTAAATCAATCGACATCCGGAGACCAGCATGAGCCGGAAATCCTCCTTCTTGCAGACGGGCGCCTCCTGTTTACGTGGTATAGCGATATGGGGGGCGGGGATTACGACATTCGGGCCCGGATAGGAACGGTGAACGGGGATAACAGCATAACGTTCGCATCGGAATTTACGGTCAATTACGAGGTTGAAAACACGCAATATAAGCAGGATGTGGCGTTGTTGCCCGACGGACGCGTCCTGTTTACATGGCAAAGCTACGATCCCGATGTTGACGGCTCTGTTTCCGGCATATCGGCACGCGTGGGAACGGTCAATGCGGACGGCTCGATGAGCTTTGGAGATGAGTTTACTGTCAATCAGGAATACGACGCGACGCAGAGATATCCGGAAGTGGCTGTTTTATCGGACGGACGCGTCGTCTTCGTGTGGAACAGCGAAGATAACAGCGTTGACGGGGATAGAGCCGGTATAGCCGCACGGGTAGCGCAGGTCAATGCGGACGGCAGCCTGACCTTCTTGAGCGATGAGTTCACCGTGAATCAGGAAATTGAAGGAACGCAGAACAGACCGGAAGTGACGGCCCTGGATGACGGGCGGATCGTGTTCGCATGGGAAGGACAGGACCCGGCTGTTGACGGATCGGGTTGGGCGATTTCGGCGCGTATCGCCGTGGTGAATGCAGACGGCAGCGTGGACTTCGTGCAGTCCGGAAGCGATTTTGCGGAAGGAGAGACGATTCCTTTGGATATTACGATTGATTTCGGTGGAGACGGCGTAGGCGAGACCCTCAGTGTCGAGATCGGCGGACTTCCGTCGGACGCTTCTCTTTCTGCCGGGACAAAAGACGCCGCTACGGGAGTCTGGACGGTTGCGGAAGCGGATCTTGCAGATCTGTCCATGATTCCCGGGACGAATTTTTATGGCGATATCTCTTTGACGGTCACGGGAATCAGTACAAACGCAAGCGGCGCTACGTCCAGCGCCTCACAAAACATAACGTACACGATAGTTTCAGATGGTTTGAACGCCGTTGAAGGTACGGTATCAGGGGAGTCTCTCTCTGGAACGTCTGCCAACGATGAACTTTACGGCTTTGACGGCGACGATACACTTGATGGCGGGATCGGAAAAGACGTTCTCTATGGCGGAGACGGGGCCGATATCTTTGCTTTCGATCCGGTCAGTGCTTTTGAGAATATCGACGCTATTCGGGATTTTGATTTAACGGATGGCGATGCCGTTGATCTCTCGGATCTTCTGACCGCTTATGACCCTTTACAGGACTCCATTAACGATTTTGTTGTCCTGACGGAAAGTGATGGAAATACGCTTGTCTCTGTCGATCAGGACGGAACGGGCACGGCGTATTCCGGACGGGCCGTTGCGGAAATCAGCAATACGACAGGCCTTGATCTGGCGGATATGATCACAAACGCCAATTTGATTGTTGAATAACGAATTTCGTAATGGCGGAGACGGAGGGATTCGAACCCTCGATACGGGATTACCGTATACTCCCTTAGCAGGGGAGCGCCTTCAGCCGCTCGGCCACGTCTCCGTTGAAAGGCACTGTGTTTTTATCAGGGCGGACAGCGGATTGCAACTCCCGTATTTATGGATCTCGCCCTTGAAGGATGTCGAGATATTTTGCGGCCTCTTCCGGCCAGTCCAGAACATCATGATCTACATAGAAGACGTTCAGCGGACGGCATCGCCAGATTTTCTGCGGATCTTTATAAATATGGCAGGACAGAAGCGCGGTTTTCTGCTGTTCTTCCGGGGAGGCTTTTGTCGTGAGCGGATAGCTGTAAAACGGTGTGTCGTGGAACCCGTCGGCGACGCGCAGCAGAACCCACGGGATATCGGCAAAAGTTTCTCCGCTTTGAACTGTGATCAGAAAGAAGAGGTGGCAAATGTCTTGTGGAAGGTCTTTCAGTTCGATGGAAACGGCCTCGTCGTCATGATCTCCGATACCGTCCCGGTCGTCGCCGCTGTGGTAGATATGGCCGCTGGCATCGATCTGTTCGTCGGGGTGGGGAGAAACGGCATCGATTAAGATGCCGTCGCCGTTAAAAACCAGACATGTCAGGTCCAGATCGAAAACGCGGGCGATCTCGTCTTTCGTCTCGGGAAGAGTGTGCCGGTAGGCCCGGTTCTCCCTGTCTTTCTCGGTTTCATTCTCGGGCGTCAGGGGATGTTGCCGGGGCGTCTTGAAGCGCACATCCCATTGCAACCCGACAATCAGCCTGTGCCGGGCCTGTTGCGTGACGTTGAGGGGAATGGCGCTGTTATTCATCATAGCATGGATCAGTCTACATGATTTTGAAAAAAAATGAAAATATAACTATTGACATAAAATTGTAGCAAGGATAAGTATTTTCATAAAAAAGAGAGAGCTATGCGTGATTCAGAACAAAATCAGACTCACCCGAAACGCATGACAGAAAAACAGCACCTTGCAAGAGTGCAAGGCCACAAACTTCTTTCTGACGGAAAGATAGAAGAAGGGATCGAACTGCTGCAAGCGTGTCTTCTGGATTCGGATGAAAGTGAATCATGGCGGGAAAGCGACACCCTGATTAGAGAGTGTCCTCAAATTATTCTGGCCCATTGCATAGCCGCCTTAAACTGAACGGCAGCAAGGAACGAGGCGGCGTTTTTTGCGTACCGCGTAGCTATGCCGCGCCACTGCTTAAGATGCAGGAAAGCATTTTCCACGAGATGTCGCAAGCGATACAGATATTCGTCATAACTGCGCTGCTCCTTACGGTTTTTCTTTGGAGGTATCACGGCCTGTATTCCATTATTCGCCAGATACTCAAGGATGGCGTCGGTATCGTATCCTCTGTCGGCCATCATTGCGGCAGCTTGCAGTCCCTTTATCAGTTCAAGCGCCTGCGTACAGTCAGCCGCCGGACCTGCCGTGAGCAGTACACGGACCGGCATACCGTGAGCGTCAACGGCCAGATGTATCTTTGAGTTCAGGCCACCCTTCGTTTTTCCCATCGCCTGATTCCCCCTTTTGCGCCCGAGGCGTGGGGATGAACCTTTACATGGGAAGCGTCTATCATGAGCCATTCCATATCCGGTTCCTCCCCGGAAAGTTCTTCCAGCAACATTTCCCAAACACCGCGGTCACGCCAGCGGCAAAAACGCGTATGGACTGCTTTCCACTTGCCGTATCCCGGCGGCAGGTCGCGCCAGGGTGCTCCAGTTCTGAATATCCATTTCACCGCATTGATGAAACGCCTGTTGTCTTTCGCCGGACAACCCACTTTCCCGGGACCGCCGGGTAACAATGCTTCCAATCTGGACCATTCTTCGTCTGTTATGTCGTGACGTCGATAATCTTCCATGACTGATTACTCCTTGTGAATCAAATACATCTCATTGAATCACAAAGAAATCAGTCTGTGAATCCGGAAAATTAGCTCGTTAGACGAATTTGAGGACACTCCCTAGAGAAGCACCTAGATTAATACCTATATTTGGTCACAGATACATACCATCAATACCAAATGAAACCGGGAATCCTGTATTCTCAGTGTATCAATCCGATATAATTTATTACGGCAAAAACGTACAGGAATATTTAATTAACGAATACATAGGGGGACTCTACTCTTTCGATGATAGAAAGAAAATAGATTTCTGGTCAGGTTGGGCAGAACAATAGAATAGATAATGCCTGAAATATCCGCAGTAACGTTTCGGACTGAAGCGCGTGCGGTTCGGGGGTGAAAACGGGTAATTTGTCCGGGTTAGACCGCGGTTTAATGGCAGGGGCAGCAGGGTTCGAACCCGCGACCTGCGGTTTTGGAGACCGCCGCTCTACCAACTGAGCTATACCCCTTCCGGTCTTGCTTTTTAACCGAATGCACTGCTTTATGCCAGAGAAAAAATGACAGCGAACGGGAAACGCACGTTACCGCGGCGCGGCACAAAGAGAAAGCGCCTCGATAACGTGATACCCTTTCCCGAGCAAGCTGCGGCAATAAATTAGGGCGTCGCATCCTCTTGATGCGGTGTTCGAGAAGGCCTCCTGCAACATTGTCAGTCCGGACAGGGATTTGGACCCGAACTCGCTTTTCGGCGTCACGCCGCACCCTTCCGGAAGAGTGACTCCGCTCTGCATTTGAATATGATAGGCCATGTTGCCATTCTCAAGGAATTCCGTCAGGCGTCGGTGTTCCTTCATCAGTGCGAGGTTCTTGATCTCCCGCAGGGCGTCTTCTGTGAAGCCGGCATTTTTCGGATCGTCAATTATGCTCCTGCCCTTGAGGAAGACGTTTTTAATCTCGGCTTCGATCTGGTCGTTTTTCCATTCCTGTCCTGCCGCTGTTTCTCCGCGCATCCGGTCGAGCGCGAATTCGATTTCGACGGTGAGGTCCTCGGGCCTGACGTCTTTCAGTTTTTTGGGATATTTTTCCTGCAACCCCTCGAGAATATGCTCCCAGCCTTCGACCGGTGCGATAATCTTCTCGAGCTTGTGACGATCCGATACGGTCCTGATCCCCGGGACAAGCTGCTCATTCTCCGCGGCGTTTACGAGTGTCTGAAGCCGCTCTTGTGCAAGCCAGCCCTCCGGATATTCTTCTTTCTGCGCCGCGGCAAGAATCTCCGTCATTGGAGTGTCTTTCGGGCTTGTAATCTCGATCTCGAGTCGGTTGATGACCGGATTTTCGGGCGTTGCCCCGTTGCCGATCTTGATCATCGTGACCAGCTTGCCGTTCTTTTCTTCCTGGCGGATTTCGAGATCTTTCGGGTGCGGCACGTCTCCGACGACGGCATGGAAAATTCGATTGCGCGTTGGCTTTGTTCGCTCCGGGATCCGGGGCGGCGTATCAGGGTCTATGGATTCTAACGGAAAGCCGTCCTTCGGCTGAATGTCGCGCGCACGGTAAACGCAAAAGGAGTTCCAGAGCGCGTCGGTGTAGGTCCTGAACGTGTTGGCGACGTTATTGAATGTGCGAGCGGTCTTTGATACCACGCGCTCCAGCGTAATCTTGATTTCGCTTTCAATGAAAAGGTCGACTTTAATATCGCTCTTTTTTCCCATGCCCCACCTGTCAACGATTTTTATTGTTTACCGTTGACATATATTATTTTCATATTGAAAGCAAGGGCCTTGCCCTCCGGTCCGGGGGAAATTGCACAGAGCTTCTGAAAGAAGGGCGCAAAGAACACTTGGAAACCTTTGAATGCCGGAATGGCCACGCCCGTTATCGCGAGCTCGCATGACGGGAAAGAAAAAAATTGACCTGAACTCGCGGCCCTGGGGTTATGCACTATTTTCAGGATCTTGTCTTTGCTTGAGATCCCAGCCGCCGCGCTCGTTCTGCTGATAATAACTCAGCGTATACCCGGCGTCTTTCCAGAGTTTCCATTTTGCGCGGGCAGCCTGCACGATATCCTCGCGGTGCCCGGAAAACATCAGACAGAAAATCTCGAAATCCTGCGGCGCATCCCAATCCGTCCCCTCGGCTTGCAGCAAGACTTTTGCCCCGCCGGGATTGACGTTTTCGTCGGTCAGGTAAACCGGCTGACGCTCCGGCGCCGGATCCTGCGGCCCGCCATGCGGAATGAAACTCTTCGGATTATGCGTCCACAAAGCCTCGTTCATCGCTTTCACCGCGGCCTTGTCCGGCAAACGAACGACGAGACGGTGACCGATCCCGTGAATTTTCTCGACGAGAGAGGGCAACGCCTGCTGTAACGGTTGGCGGGTCAGGTGATAAAAGCGAATATCCGTCTTAGGCTCACTGCTCATACCGGTTTTCGATCCAACGGTTCAAAACGCGAACCCCGAAGCCGGTCGCGCCCTTGATACAATGGGGTTTGTTCGAACGAACCCAGGCCGTTCCGGCGACATCCATATGCGCCCAGGGCATTCCGTCCTCAATAAAATGCTCGAGGAACCCGGCCGCCGTGCACGCCCCGCCATACCGGCCCATTTTGCCGAGATTTTGAAGATCGGCGATCCCGCTGACCATATCCTTGCGCCAGATCTCATCGAGCGGCATGCGCCAGATCTTTTCGCCGCTCGCCTTCCCGGCGCGCTCCATCTCCGTCCAGAGATCGTCGTTATTCGCGAACACGCCGCAGTAATCATAGCCGAGCGCAACCATCATCGCCCCGGTTAGTGTCGCAAGATCGATGATCACCTCCGGCTTTTCGGTTTTCTGGACATAGGTCAACGCATCGGCGAGCACAAGGCGGCCTTCCGCATCCGTGTTCAGAACCTCGACCGTTTTCCCCGAATATGTTGTCAGGATATCCCCCGGCCGGTAAGACCGCGCGGACGGCATATTTTCGGCAAGACCGACAACCCCGACGACATTCGCCTTGGCTTTGCGCAGAGCCAGCGTCTTCATCGTCCCGACGACGGTTGCGGAGCCGCACATGTCCATTTTCATCTCATCCATGCCGGCCGCCGGCTTGATTGAGATCCCGCCCGTATCAAAGGTCACGCCCTTGCCGACAAGCGCAACCGGCTTGTCGCTCTTTTTGCCGCCCTTCCAACGCATAACGACCATGCGCGGAAACCGGTCAGACCCCATCCCGACACCGAGAATACCGCCCATGCCGAGTTTTTGCATTTTCTTCTCGTCCAGAACCTCGACCTGAACGCCAAGAGGCTTGAGTTCCTCCCGAATGATCTCCGCATAGCTTTCCGGATACAGGATGTTCGCAGGCTCGTTCCCGAGATCCCGGGACAGATAAATTCCCGCAAGTTCGGCTTTCGCAACGGCCCAGAGTTTTTCAGCCGCCGGCTTTTCATCTGTTAAAACGTCAAAACGTTTTAGCGGCACCTTGGACGGCGCGTCCGATTCGCTCTCCTGATCGCCGTTCTTGTCGCCCGGCATGCGGTAGCGGTCAAACCGGTAAGCGGCAAGCCCCGCACCGATCAGAAGGCGGATCACGTTTTCGCGGGAGAGCCTGTCGCCGTCGTCTTCCGTATACACAGAGACGCTTTCAAGCGCCGCGCGCGTCAGCGCCGCTGAAAGTTTGACGCCGGCCGCCTCGGCCGCCGCCCCGTCGAAAGTCTCTTTTTTTCCCAGGCCGAAGACAAAAATCTGTTTGAACCCGCTTTCCTCCGGCGCCGGAAGAAGGAGATCCTGCCCGGCTTTCCCCTTGAATGCCTTGTGTCCGGCAAGCCAGGCAGACAAAGCACCGCCGGATAGCGCATCCAGACGCGCCGCAGCCGGAGACAGGTCGTTTCCCTGCCACACAAACACGAGCGCGGTCTCGGAGCTTTTCAACGGCTCTTTCCGAAACGCGACAATATCATGGAAAAATTTTTCTTCGAATACGCTCATTTTAATTACCTTCAGTGTCGAACAGTCGTGTTTTATGTTTTATATTTGTGCCGGTCGCCGGAATGTGCTGTCTTACACAACAGTGACAGCAGAATTCCCCGATATGTTGTGAAACAAGCCGGGCGAAGTCAACCGGCAAAACGAGTTTGAAACAAGTATGCGTACAGGAATATCCTTTCATTCGAAAAACGGGGGCCTGCACAAACGGCGCAAACGCTTTTCGTTTTCTGTGCCTTTTCCAAAGATCATGCCGCGCTTTGACCGGTATCTGCTCGGTCAGCTCGTGATCGCGGGCATTTTTGTCAGCGTCGTTTTGGTCTGTATTATTTTTTTGACCCAATCATTACGCTTTTTGGAGCTTGTGATCGGGTCCGGTGCGATGGGCGCGGCGTTCTGGACATTGACATTTCTGGCCTTGCCGCGCTTTTTTGAGATCATTTTACCGATCTCTCTGATGGCGTCTGTTCTTTTCGTCTATCACCGGATGACGATGGATAGCGAGATCGTTATCATGCGGGCGGGCGGCGCTTCTCCGATGACTCTTGCCCGCCCGGCGCTTTTACTGGCCGCCGTCCTGACGGTTTTTCTGTGGCTCATGACGACCTGGCTCGCGCCGGTTGCGCTCAGCAAAATGCAGCGCCTTCAGGAAATCGTCCGGGCTCAATATTCGGCGGTTTTGTTCCGGGAAGGCGTTTTTAATCAGGTCGGGGACGATATCACCGTTTACGTCCGGGACCGTCTTGATAACGGAGAGCTGCGCGGACTTCTGATTTACGATAAACGGGATGTTAATCCGTGGCCGGTTATGATCACGGCTCAGCGTGGCGCTCTCGTCAATGCACAGGACGGGCAGAAGGTGCTCGTATATGACGGCTCCCGGCAGGAATTCAACCGGGAACGCCAAACCCTGACCCGGCTGGATTTCGAGCGCTATACGGTCGAGCTTCCGGAAAGCGGGCCGATTCGTCAACGCTGGCGGGAACCGGACGAACGGACGCTCTTTGAACTTCTTAACCCCGATCCGAATGTTCAGCGTGATCTCGAAAACACACAGGAATTTATTACGGAAGCTCACCGCAGGATCATCAGTCCGCTTCTGGCCCCGGCATTGACGATGATTGCGCTGGTTTGCCTGCTGCTCGGACCGATCGACCGCCGGGGACAAGGGCGCCGGATTCTGGCCGGGGTCGTCGGCGCCGTTCTGATTGAAAGCCTGTATCTGTCCGCATTTAATTTGTCCCGGAATCATTATGCCGGGCTTGTATTCATGTATGCTCTGGTGTTTATGCCGATTGCAGGCGGATTGTTTATGCTGGGCGGCAGGAGTGAAAAAATTCGCCGCAAGCTCCTGTATATCCGCTGGTTCGGTTTGCCGTCTATCGGGAAAGGGCGTCACGTATGAGCATCGTGGTCAACAGATACAGCATCGTTATGGCCGGCTCCGGGCCGGGGCCGATCGGAGTTGTGTTTAATACCCTGAGGACTACGGCCTCGCGTTATCTGGGCCGGATTTATATTGTTCATTTGGTTGCGCTTTTGTTTATTCTTCTCGGGCTGATTTATTTGTTCGACACGGTCGAGCTTCTTCGCCGGGCGAGCAAGCGTGACGACGTTCCCTTTTCTCTCGTTCTTGAAATGGGTCTCCTGAAACTGCCGGAAGTCGGGCAGGTCATATTGCCCTTTGCCGTTCTGTTTAGTGCCATGTTTTCATTCTGGTCCCTGAACCGGCGCAGTGAATTGATTGTCCTGCGGGCTTCCGGTCTGTCTGTCTGGCAGTTCCTGACCCCTTTTATTGTGACGGCGATTGCGCTGGGCATTTTTCATACAACAGTGATCAATCCGGCCGGCGCCGTTTTGATCAGCCGTTTTAACGCACTTGAGCAGGAACACCTGACCCGTACCCGCTCTCTGGTCACGCTGTTCCGGGAAGGGCTCTGGCTCCGGCAGGATATCGAATCCGGCGGATATGTGATTTTGAATGCGGATAAAATATCGCTGCCCGAGTGGCAGTTAAAACGTGTGACTGCCCTTTTTTTCAGCTCTGACGACCGGCTTGAGAGACGGATCGACGCGGCGACGGCAGATCTTGACGCCGGTGAGTGGGTTTTTCACGATGCCATCAGCAACCGCCCCGGAGAGGCGGCAGAGCAGGCGGATCTTGTCGCCCTTGCCACAAATCTGACCCGTGCGGAAATCGAAGAAAGTTTTGCCGCTCCGGAGACGATTCCTTTCTGGCGATTGCCAGCGTTTATTCGCCTTCTGGAGGATACGGGTTTTGACCCGGTCCGTCTTAAAGTCCATTTCCAGACGCTTCTGGCGCAGCCTTTCCTGTTTGCGGCAATGGTTCTGATCGCTGCCGCGATCGGTCTGCGTCCGCCCCGGTTCCGGGGAACGTTGGCTCTGTTCGGTATGGGAACCGCTGCCGGTTTTATATTGTTTTTCCTGTCGAGCTATCTTCAGGCTATGGGGATTTCTCACCAGATCCCGGTCATCCTGTCTGCCTGGGCGCCATCGGCTATTTGTCTGCTCGGAGGGATTGGTGTCCTGCTGACGCTGGAAGACGGTTAGGGAGACTTGCAATTCTCTTTTTTTTGGGTTAAGCATTCCTCCGTCTTCGGCTCGGGGCCGAAATTGCTGCTGTAGCTCAGTGGTAGAGCAACGCATTCGTAATGCGTGGGCCGGGGGTTCAAATCCCTCCAGCAGCACCATACTATCGTATGCACAATTTATCGTTTATTTCCAATCACTTGATCGTCAAAACAATTCAAATTCAAAATCGACCATTTTGAAAGAACAAACTTTTTCTCCACGACCTCATCCCCTTAACACGTTGTTTTCGGTGCATTTTGGAGGGTGAGGTCTTTTTCGGGCTTGATATGTGTTTTTACTTCGCGCATGTCTTGCAAGCATGAGAGACGAAGACAAATATATCGCTCAAATCCCGCCAGAAGTCATGGCCACCGATGAGCGACTGGACGAAGTCGCCACGTATATGGCGCGCGCGGTTGCCCGATTAAAAAAGAAAAAAGACACGGAAGGGTTTAAAGGCACGCTGCGCGAATATATGAAGGCTATACGAAAACGGAAGCAAGATATCTGATTTTAGCACATCGTCATGCCCGCGAAGGCGGGCATCCGGTAATAAAGCTCTTGAAATGTTCCCTTTTCTCTGCAAAATGAAATCTGGTCATTTATGAAGGACGCAATAATGAGAACTTTGATACTACTCTTTCTTTTGTCTATGCAGAGCATTTGCTCTGCTTACGCCGCAGATGAATTTCCAACAAATGGGTTGCTTTATAATACTAAAGAAACTTCTTCATTAGTTTATTCTTGCGAAAAAATGTCTGATGGATTTCTTGAATGCGAATTTACGCAAACATCCGTAAGAAAAAAACTGAAGGCCAAGGATCTTGATAAAAAACTTAAAGAAGCGGAAGAACAATTTCCCGGAGCATTAAAAGATTTAACTTCTGATAAGGAATGTGAATCTATGCAAAACATGCTCGGTGCCTTTGAAGATGGAAGAACACTTGAGGAAATAGCGGAGACATCGGACTTTATATCTGACAAAGAGCAATTTATTAAATCTATGGGTGAAATGCCGGCAGCCCAAAAGAAAGATATGAAAAGTACGCTTCAAGCTATCAATGAGTTCTGCGAAACCAAAAGCAAAGAAAGCTATCTGAAATTTATTCGTCTCGGATTAGATAAAGAGATGAGTACCTGCTTGATAGGACCAAATACGTATAAACAAAAATTTCGATTTGTTGAAGATTATGCATCCGGTATTGGCGCTTGGGTTGTTGACGGTAACCCTGAAGGACCTTGTGGAATTGTGCAATTATCGCGTTTTGAGCCAGAAAAAACAGAACTAGGTGATTCAACAATTACATTTTGGAAATACATTGCAAAGAAGGCAATTACAAACCCAAAAGGAACACTTATGGGCTTAGGTTCATGCAGTGAGCTTGATGAAGATGAATATATGTATGATTGGAGATCAAAAGAACATCACATGAATTGTGATTATATTGAATTTTCTCCTTTCTGATTTTTGCCGGATGCCCGCCTTCGCGGGTATGACGAGTGGGGTGAGGTCTTGGAGCAAAAGTTCGATGTTTTTTCGCGATGCGTAAAAATGCTTGTGCAATGATTTATGAATAAAATCATCGACTTGTCCGGGAGCAAAAGTTTATTTTTGGTCACTCTTGCGCACCACCCAGCCCCGGTCTAACCCGGACACATGGGTAACAGATTGTTATTGAGACACAGGTAACACTTTTATATCAAAAGGGCTGTCAATTGTCTGTAAAGTTTTCTCCTCAAGATCGATGTAGCCGAGATCATAATGCATAAAGGAGACGAGCCAGATGGCGTCGTCGATCTCGCGCAAGC
>JANQFU010000002.1 GCA_028277665.1 Alphaproteobacteria bacterium
TCAAGCCTTTCGGGGTGTTGGGAAAGCGCGATGGGTGTGTTCCGGGCAAACCGTGGACATCCAGAGATGCTTTGCTAATATCGATTCCGATACTGGAAAGTGGTTGGGTCATGGACTATAATCCTCCTTGTCTTCGCACCTGATGTGCAGGCAACCGTTCGATTCGTTGAAGCCATTGGGCGGCGGTCGTCCAGCTGTCAATCAAAGCACGCAAAGCACGGCTTTGGGGTGGTAAACGACGCACCGCCGCCCGCAGGGCCCGGGGCGGCCGCCCCGGGCCCTGCAACCGACATCATAACGCTGCCGGTCGGAAAGGATTATAAAACTTTCGAAACAGACAGGGTGGCGAGGTTCGCGTGATTCCCCCAGGAGCAAATAGACACGCGGAATTTTCGCGTGTATGAATATGGTGTATCCGGTTTTTAGCTGTTTGATCCTTCACCTTCGGAAGCATAAAATGCTTTCAACTTTTCAAATCCGAGCCGGTAGTTGAAGAAACCCGGTTCTCTCTTTTCGAAACCAAGTTTCTCGTAGAATGCGCACGCCTCTTTGTTGGCAGACCTCACATCGATCGCAAGCTGCATTATACCGCTGTCTTTTTTGTCCATCAGCACAGTACGTAACAACGCGGCCCCGACGCCCCGTCTGCGCAATGTCTCACGAACATAAATACTGGAAACAACGAAACGCAGATACGCCCCGTGGAGATTGAAATGCGTAAAGCCTGCCACATGCCCGACGGCCTCACCTTCCTGCTCCGCCAGCCAGATATCCATTGTATCAAAATATTTTCGTAAAGTTTCTTCATCGGGCCGGTGCCATTCCGTCATTCCTTCCGAACGATTGAGTGCGCTCGACAGATCGGCAATGACCGTGACATCGTCTCTTGTCGCTTTTCTGATTTTACAATCTGTCATCTCTCACCCTTTCCTTCGGCATTTCCGCCCGAAAAACAGGTCTCAAAGGAACCCTTACACTCGCCGGGCTGCATCAACGAAGGCCCGGATTTTGGCGGGATCCTTGTGGCCGGGGCGATCTTCCAGCGCACTCGACACATCCAGCGCATCGGGCCGAACGACCCGGACGGCCTGCGCCATGTTCTCAAGGCCGAGCCCGCCCGCAAGCATAAAAGGCACAGGACAGGACATACCGGAAAGAAGCGTCCAGTCAAAAACCTCACCGGTCCCGCCCGGCCCGGCCGACGTTTTGGCGTCAAACAGGAGCCAGTCGGCCCCGGCCGACACATACGCATCGACCGCGTCAAGATCCGCCCGCGCACCGACCCGCAGGGCCTTCATCACCGGCAAACCAAAATTCCGGCGGATCTCCTGAACCCGCAACGGCGATTCATGACCGTGCAACTGCACCAGATCAATCGCCACATGATCCAGAACGCCGGAAAGCACGTCATCAGACGGATCGACAAACAAAGCAACAGTCTTTGTCTTCGCTCCCGTGTCCTCAATGCCCCGCTCCCGAACCATCGCGGCAAGCGGCGCAGCCTCCTGAGGAGAAAGATAACGTTTCGAAGGAGGATAAAAAACAAGCCCGACAAAATCCGCACCGGCATCCAGAGCCGCCGTCATCGCGGGCGCATCGGCGATCCCGCAGATTTTAACCTGAACCCGCCGCAACGCCTGCTCCTGCGAGTGCTCCTCAGGCCGGGTCATGACGCAACAGGAGGAAGCGTCTCAAGAATAGCCCGCGCCGCCGCCGCAGGATCCTCGGCCTGCGTAATCGGCCGCCCGATCACAAGGTGAGTTGCACCGCCCGCGATGGCCCGCTCGGGAGTCATGATCCGCTTTTGATCGTTCGCCGCACTCCCGGCCGGACGAATCCCCGGCACCATCAGCGCGAACCCGGCCCCGCACGCCGCGCGCAGACGCTCAATCTCATGCGCGGAGCACACAACCCCGTCCATCCCGGATTTTTTGGCGAGCAACGCCAGCCGCTCGACCTGATCGCCGGCCGGAACGGATTGCCCGACAGCCTCAAGGGCCGGATCGTCAAGAGACGTCAGAACCGTCACGGCAAGAAGCCCGGGACACGGCACGTTCTCCTGCGCCGCCGCCTCTTTCGCCGCGTCGCACGCCGCCTGCATCATCGCCGCGCCGCCGCCGGCATGCACATTCAGATAGGCCGGCCGCAATGCCACCGCCGCCCGAACCGCCCCGGCCACCGTATTCGGAATATCGTGAAACTTCAGATCCAGAAACAAGGGCGCATCGACCCCGTCCATCACGTCACGAATCCCTTGCGGCCCGTGACGGTTAAAAAATTCAAGCCCGAGCTTGATCCCGCACCCGGCATCCCGAAGCATTGAAACCAATGCCTTCGCACGCGCAAGATCCGGCGTATCGATCGCGACAAAAACCGGAACGGGACAGAATTGAAAAACGGAAGCGGTCATTGTCATTTTAAAACCTTGTGTTCGACAGGAAGAGCAATTTCGGTTCTGATCTCTGTTTTCTCCGCCGCCGCGTACTTTTTCCGCTCTTTTTCGAGGCGGCGGATCGTACGGCGCTTTTCGCGCGCTTTCCGGCTGAGCGGCCCGAAAGACAGCCAGGCGTCAAAACGTCCCGCCACATATCCGCATGCGACCAGAACGATCCCGAGCAAACCGAGAGAAACAAAAACCGGCGCGCGCATCGGAAAATAACGGAAAGAGACCGGATCCAGATTAAGAAAGGCAAACGCCAGAAGACAGAGTGCAAACAAAAGCGCCAGACATATGCGAATCACCTCGAACATGATCCCAAAACGCCTCTGTTCCGACTTCAGGAAGACTCACCGTTCAGGCGCTCGCGCAGAGCCTTGCCGGTTTTAAAGAACGGCAAACGCTTTTCTTCGACTTGAACCGTCTCGCCGGTCCGCGGATTGCGGCCCGTGCGCGCTTCGCGGTGTTTGACGGAAAACGCGCCGAAACCACGCAACTCGACCCGGTCCCCGCGGGCAAGTGCCGTTGTAATTTCTTCGAAGATCGTATCAACGATTTTCTCGACATCTCGCAGATAAAGATGCGGATTATTCTCTGCAAGTCTTTGTATGAGTTCGGATTTAGTCATTTTCGTTCATCTCCTGCTTTGCAATTCTCCCACACGGCGAAACGCGCCGGACTTGTCCCCTGTTCCGTCATTGCCGGCGTCCTTAAGGACAGCCTAAAAACACACAGCAATAAAAATACATATTCGCAAAGGCTTAGACTTGCACAGTGACTCATAAACAAGCAGGACGTCAAGCATTATGAGTCACAAGCGGATAAAAAACCTTCCATAAAAGAAACGTATTGCAAAAACTTTTTCCGTCCAGCCCTATTCGGCTCTTGATATCGGAAGAGAGATCGGGGTAAAAGTTGGCTGACTGTAACAAAGAGGTGAGAAGAATGCAGCTTACGGTACAAGGCAAACAAATGGATGTCGGCGACGCGCTCCGGACCTATATCGCGGAAAAACTCGAAGACATCAACAGCAAATATTTCAACCGGGCGATTGACGCAACCGTGACCGTCTCGAAAGAAAGCCACGGCCACAACCAGTTCAGGGCCCATATTTCGATTCGGGTCGGGAAAAATATTCTGGTCATGGGCGAGTCGGAAGCGAACGATCCTTATGCCGCGTTCGACGGCGCCGCAAACCGGGTCGGCAAACAACTCCGCCGGTACAAGAAAAAACTCCGGGATCATCACGAACGCACGGAAACGACACCGGAAGCGGAAAGCCTGAAAGCCCGGGATTATATTCTGGCTGCTGCGCCACAACTTCTAGATGAAGATTCGGCAGAAAACGAAACGGACGTCCCCGAAGGCGACGACCCGGTTATCGTCGCCGAACTGACAACCGATATTCAGACAATGAGCGTATCGGAAGCTGTGATGCGGATGGATCTGGCCGGGCAGACGGCTCTGCTGTTCAGGAATGCTTCACATAACGGTCTCAATATGATATACCGTAGACCGGATGGAAATGTCGGCTGGGTCGACCCGGTTCAGGCCGGAGAAGGAATCAGCAAGGCTGGGTAGAATTGGGCAAAAAAAGCCTGTCGGAAAACGTACGAATGTATGTTTTCCGGCTGTACGAAACCGAAAAAGAGTGGTGTTTAGATTTGATTAAGATTTCTGGTGCACAATCGCTGATTTCAATTGCGGGCTGTGTGGGCAGCATATTCGCAATGAAGATGATGAAACGATCGTTCACAGGAGCAACCGGCGGGAAGCCGGGACAAGATATCGCTTTAGATAGATTGTGCTGAATATCTTCCCGCCCCGAAGCGGGATTTTTTTTGCGTAGCGTTTAATATTTTTGAATCTTTAGATTATTGTGGGGGGACAAGGCCATGAAGAAATTCGGCACAGACGGATTGTACATCGACGAAGTGATCCCGGATCTCCAGGCAGGGAGCCGGAAAGACGTTTTTCAGATGATCGCATCAAAACTCTCTGCCAGAACCGGCTTGCCGCAACTGGCGCTTCAGGACAAGCTGATGGACCGGGAACGTCAGGCCAGCTCAGGCGTAGGCGACGGCGTATCGATCCCGCATCTGAAAATCGCCACAGAACGCCTTACGCAACCTTTGACGCTTCTGGCCCGTTTGCACCGCAAACTGGACTTTCAGGCGGTTGACGGCCAGCCGGTCGATCTTGTTTACCTTTTGGTTTCGCCTGAAAGAGACGGCCCGCTTCACCTCCAGCGTCTGGCGCGGATGACCCGGATGATGCGGAATACGCTTCTTCTCGACAACCTCCGCGCCGCCCGGGACGGAGACACCATCCGGGCCTTACTCACGCGCCCGACGGATAACGGCCTGTGTCAGGCTGCCGCATAAAAGCTGTCATAATCGCATATTTCTGTTAATATAATAAAGGGTACAGCATACGCGCGGGAAACGGAACGAATATGGCGCCTTTTGATGACAATAACGGGATTCCGGATATCGATGTCGATGCGCTTCCGGTTAATATCGACCTGCTGTTTTCACGGGAGAACGGTGCAGGTCTGATCGCCAGCATGCCCTTTCCGGTCCAGCCGGACATTGTCCTGTTTTCGCAAGAGGACCGGGTTCTTTCTCTCGAGATGAAAGACATGGTGTCGCTCGGGTTGAACATTCCGGTTGAGGAGCATTTTATCGACACGCTGGCTTTCCAGCCTTTCCTGTTTCACATCGTTGTCGAAGATCAGAACGTTCTGGAAGCGTCGCTTCTCCCGCTTCTCGTCACAGAACATATGGCATCCCCGGATCACACCCCCGCGATTCCGGGACGATTGCGCCGGCGCCAGAATGCCGGACAAGCCATGGCAACGTTTCTCCGGCGCGTTGAAGAGGGACAACCCGTTCACCGTCACGACCCCGGCGACGAGAGCGTTCTTGGCGGGATCGTGAACGAGGGCCTGATCGTCGCGCCGCATTACGCCCCGCAACTTGCCCGGCAGATTGAACTCGACCGCGGACAGGTGCTCGGCATGCGCGGACCGCAGAACGCCCCCAGAGGTCCGGCCGGGCCGGGGATGGGCGGACCCGGCGGAATGGGGAGCAGCCTGGGCGCCGGCAGACCCCAGCAACCCTACCGCGGCGGCAGCATGCGGGGACGCAGCAGCTTCGACGATGGAAATGACGGCGAAGACGACCGCACCTGAACGCTATCGATCCCTTGATCTTTCCGCCTTATCCCTTATGTTCATTACGAACGAAGACATTTCTCACCTGAGCAGCAACCGAGGAGGATTTTATGCCGGACTACCTGAAAGGACAAACCAACAGCGACCTGACGGACGGACTGACGAGCGTTCTGGCCGATACGTTTGTTCTCTACTTTAAAACACATGCCTATCACTGGAATGTCACGGGCCCGCGCTTCAAGGCCCTGCACGAGATGTTTGAAGAACAATACACGGAACTCTGGAACGCCACCGACGAGATTGCAGAGCGCGTCCGCACGCTCGGCGCATTTCTTCCGGGCGCATACAAGGACCTGCTTCCAAAAGCGCGCCTGCAGGAGGGCGGCAACACGCCGGACGCGGACGCAATGGTCAAAACGCTGGCCGAAGACAACCGGAAAATCGTCGACCTGATGTATCCGGTTCTGCGAATCGCCCAGGACGCCGGAGACGAAGCTTCGGCAGATCTTCTGATCGGCCGGATCAACGTCCATGAAAAAGCGGCCTGGATGCTGGAAAGCTCGATCAAGAGCTGATCAGCAAACCAAAGATCGCACACAAACAACAAAACAAAACAGAAAAAGGGCCGCATCGCACGGCCCTTACTCTTGTTTCGCCGTCATTCCCGCGCAAGCGGGAATCTTTCTGAAACAAGCCCTTAAAGATCCCCGTTTTCACGGGGATGACGGATATGTTCTGGTTCTGGCTCTGGCTCTTACTCTTCAGCTTTCGCCTCGTCCTTTTTGGCGGCGGCTTTTTTGGCCGGAGCTTTTTTCTTCTTCGGCTTGGCCTCTTCTTCAGCCGGAGCAGCCGCTTCGGTCTCGGTCGCAGGCTCAGCCGCAGCCGGAGCCTCTGGCTCGGTATCCCCGGATTTCTGGAGCGCAGCCCCGAGAATATCCCCGAGGGACGCCCCGCTTTCGGTCGAACCGTAATTCGCCATGGCTTCCTTATCCTCGTCAATCTCGCGCGCCTTGATCGAGAGCGCAAGTTTGTGGGATTTTTTGTCGATCGATGTGATTTTCGCATCGACTTTTTCGCCAACGGCAAAACGGTCCGGACGCTGTTCGGAGCGTTCGCGGGACAGATCGACTTTCTTGATGAAGCCGCTTGCGCCTTCGCCGACACTGACGTCAACGCCTGCGTCTTTCACGTCCGTGATCGTACAGGTGACGATCGCGCCTTTGGACAGGCCTTTCATCGCCCCGTCCAGCGGGTTCTCGGACAACTGTTTGATCCCGAGCGCAACACGTTCTTTCTCGGCATCGACGTCCAGAATTTTAACCTGAACGTTCTGCCCTTTCTGATATTCTTTAAGAACGTCTTCGCTCTGGTCTTCCCAGGAAATATCGGACAGGTGAACCATCCCGTCGATATCGCCCGGCAATCCGACGAACAGGCCGAACTCGGTGATGTTGCGAACCTCGCCTTCGAGAAGGTCGCCGGCTTTGTAATCTTCGGCGAATTTAAGCCACGGGTTTTCCTGGGTCTGTTTGAGACCGAGGGAAATGCGGCGTTTTTCCGGATCGACGTCCAGAACCATGACCTCGATTTCCTGGGACGTCGAAACGATTTTACCCGGGTGGGCGTTTTTCTTCGTCCAGGACATTTCGGATACGTGAACGAGACCTTCGATCCCGTCTTCCAGCTCGACGAACGCGCCGTAATCGGTGATGTTCGTCACGCGGCCGGTCATGCGCTCCCCGATCGGGAAACGGGCTTCAACACCGTCCCACGGGTCGGATTCAAGCTGTTTCATGCCCAGAGAGATCCGCTGGTTGTCCTGATTGTACCGGATGACCTGCACATCGACGCTCTGGCCGATCTGGAGGACTTCGGACGGGTGATTGACCCGTTTCCAGGAAATGTCGGTAACGTGCAGAAGGCCGTCCACACCGCCGAGATCAACGAACGCGCCGTAATCGGTGATGTTTTTGACAACCCCTTGCAGGACCTGACCTTCGCGAAGCTGTTCCAGAAGATCCGAACGCGCTTCTTCGCGGGATTCTTCAAGAACGGCCCGGCGCGAGACGACGATATTGCCCCGGCTGCGGTCCATTTTAAGAATGTGGAACGGTTGCGGCGTCCCCATCAGCGGAGACACGTCCCGAACCGGACGGATATCGACCTGCGAGCCCGGAAGGAACGCGACCGCTCCGCCGAGATCGACGGTAAACCCGCCTTTGACGCGCCCGAAGATCACCCCGGTCACGCGCTCGCCTTTCTCGTGATTTTTCTCGAGATCGGCCCAGACTTCTTCGCGGCGGGCTTTCTCGCGGCTCAGCATCGCCTCGCCGTTACGGTCTTCCATGCGCTCGACATAGACTTCGACCTTGTCGCCCGATTTGATTTCGGGGTCCTGTCCCGGCATGGCGAATTCCCGAACGGACACGCGCCCTTCGGATTTCAGTCCGACATCGATCACAACGTGATCTCCGTCCATTCCCACGACCGTCCCGACGACGACCGCGCCTTCAAATTCACTGCGTTGTTCCATGGATTCGCCGAGAAGTGCAGCAAACTCCGTAGAGTCTTCCCGGTCGATGAGATTTGCGGCGATATGTGCCATAATTTTTAGTCCTTTCAAGATAAAATAGATCTGCAGATCCCAGGCAACTTCGTCATTCCCGCGAAGGCGGGAATCTTCCGAGCCTTTTCCAAAAAGATCCCCGCCTTCGCGGGGATGACGCCTTTTGAAAAAGGTTTCCGGGAACCCACAAATCTGTTCTGTGCAGAGCTTTCGCTATGAACGGGGGCGCAGACGACGGCGGGCGGTTTCCAGCGCCGTTTCAAGAACAGCCCGGACGTCCATATCGCTGGTATCCAGCAATACGGCATCTTCCGCAGCCCGCGTCGGGGCGGCTTCCCGCCCCTCATCGCGCGCGTCCCGCGCACGCATGTCCGCCAGAACGGCCTCATATGTAACGTCTATTCCGCGGGATTGCAACTCTTTTGCCCGGCGGTCGGCCCGAATCTCCGGCCGGGCCGTTACAAAGAACTTCAGCGGGGCGTCCGGACACACGACCGTGCCGATATCCCGGCCGTCGAGAACCGCACCGATTCCGCCCGGCGGATAATGGGCGAAATGCCGCTGGAAATCCATCAGCGCCACACGCACGCCCGGAATAACGGAACACCGGGACGTCATCTGCGCAACCTCGTCCGAGCGCAGCACCGGATCATGCAGATCCTCAAGCCGCAGTCTGCCGCAAACCTCCCCGGCCAGCGCGCTGACGGCCTCCGGGCTTTCCTCGGGATCGAGCCCGCCCCGGATCGCGGCGAGCGCCACGGAACGGTAAATCGCCCCGGTATCGAGCAAATCGAAATCCAGCGCCTGCGCCAGTCCCCGCGCCAGCGTTCCCTTCCCGCTCGCCGCCGGGCCGTCAATGGCAATGATGGCCGTCCCTCTCGTCATTCCTGTTCCCCATATTCAATTTAGGACAATGGGGACACAATAAATTTATTGTGTCCCCAAAGAATAGAATTATTTTTGGAACACCTCCACGCCCAGCTCCGCCATCAGATCGAGGAAATTCGGAAAGCTTGTGCGTATTGGCGCGCTGTCGTCGATCACGACCGGATCGCTCGTCACCAGTCCGAGGACAAAAAAGCTCATTGCAATCCGGTGGTCGAGATGGGTATCGATCTCCGCCCCGCCGCGCGGCGGGCGGCCTTTTCCGCGCACGATCATCCAGTCCTCGCCCGTTTCAAGATCGGCGCCGCAGGCCGCGAGCCCGTCCGCAACGACGGCGAGCCGGTCGCTTTCCTTGACCCGCAACTCACCAAGCCCGCGCATTTCGGTCTCGCCTTCCGCGCAGGCGGCGGCCATCGCGAGAACCGGAAACTCGTCGATCATCGATGGAACGCGCTCTTCCGGAACCCGGATCCCCTTAAGCGGTCCGCCGCCGCGCACAAGGAGATCGCCGACCGGCTCCCCGGCCGCATCGCGCCGGTTCTCGATCGTCATGTCCGCGCCCATTTCCAAAAGCGTGTCGATCAAACCCGTCCGTGTCGGGTTCAAACAGATGTTTTGCATCCGCAGGTCCGAACCGGGACACAGCAGCGCCGCAACAATAAAAAACGCGGCGGAGCTTGGATCCGAGGGGACGTCAATCGCACAGCCCTGTAATTGCTGCGGCCCTGAAAGCGTGATGTGTTTCCGGCCGTCAGAGGCCGTCTCGGTGCGAACCTGCGCGCCGAAATGGCGGAGCATGCGCTCGGTATGATCGCGCGTCGCGCGCGGTTCGATGACGACGGTCTCGCCGGGACAATTGAGCCCGGCCAGAAGCACGGCGCTTTTAACCTGCGCCGAGGCAACCGGCAATTCATAGGTGATTGCTTTCGGATCGCGCGCGCCGGCGATCGCCATCGGCAAGCGCCCGCCATCGCGGCTTGAAAACGTCGCACCGATCCGGGAGAGCGGATCCATGATCCGTTTCATCGGACGCTTGCGCAAGGACCGGTCCCCCGTCATGACGGCGTGGATCGGATGCGCGGCAATGAGCCCGGCCAGAAGCCGCGTGGAGGTTCCGCTGTTTCCCATGTCCAGCACATCTTCCGGTTCCTTCAGGCATCCGGTCCCGACGCCGAAACAGCGCCATAAACCGTCTTCGCCCCGGCCGATCTTCGCCCCCATGGCCTGCAGCGCCGCCGCCGTGCAGAGCACGTCTTCCCCTTCCAGAAGACCGGAAATTATCGTCTCGCCTTTGGCGAGCCCGCCGAACATCAGGGCGCGGTGAGAAATGGACTTGTCTCCGGGAATGCGGATCGTCCCGCGCAGGGAGCCTTTCGCCCGGGCGGAGAACGCTCTGATCGGCTGGTGATGGGACATAAATGGGACTCCTGATCATAAGTTTCAGAGCACTATACCGGGGTTTATGTCCTGTCTTCAACGGGAAAAGGGGTTAGAGGCAGAACAATAGACCTCTTTCCTAACTGAACCCGAACTATGGATAAGAGTACTTTAAAGTCTTATCCATAGCTGGGGTTAAGAGATATAGTGATTTCCGATAAGAATAAGACATATTCTTATCGGAAATTGTACCGAGCAAAGCGAGGCGTCCGAAAGGACGGAAGCATGCCCGGCGTTTGAGGGCTCGCATTTAAAATGTCTGATTTTAAATGCGAATAACTATATTTTGTGAGAAAGCGTTTTCATGCCGATTTGGTGCAAAATAGCCAGTCAGGACAGAGATCTACTGAACCGTTACGACGTAAACGCGAGAAGCGTCGCAGGCAAATCGTCCTGCGGACGATCCGGGAGCAGGAAAGCATTTGCTGCCGCTGTCTGTGCCGCTGCGCCGGTAACGTCCCGGCCGGTCTGTGCTTCAAAAAGGATATTTATCAAAGACGTTCCCGCACCGATCACGCCGCCGAACAGCGCGCCGCCTGCAAACCGCGCCGGAACGCCGATCTCGTTTCCGCTCACATTCCGGTACACAGACCCGAGGACCGGAAGATGATGAAGCGGATTGATCACGTCAAGAACGTCACCAAAGCCAATGCCGCCTCCTTCTTCCTCTGATGCAGGTCCTGAAGCCGGTTCATAAGAATCAAGTTTGGCCGCCACACGGGCAGCATTCTCCGATGAAACTTTCTTCCCGCCTCCCGGCATAGCCGGATACTCAAGAAGCGTCTCCGCCGTAATTCGTTCGGCAGAATCTGCCGCCCGCACCTCCAGCGCCCGGGCAAAAACAGGTCGCGCGTAAGGCGAGGCCCCGGTTCCGTTATAGGCAAGCAAAGCGTCGACGTTCATCGGCTCTTCCGTTTTCCGTTTTTTGTTTCCTCCGAAAAACATGTTGCAAGGCCCGTGCCAAAAGAAATCATTTCTTCTTGCGCGGCCGGGCGTTTCCGGCCACTCTGACTCCCGCAATGACAAAAACATTCGATGAACAGATTCAAATATGGCCCGCGGATCGGCGCTCTTTTATCGAGGCCGTTCTGGCGACGATCCCCGAACAGGCCGGAGCGCTGCGCGCCGCGCCGGTTACGATTACATGGACGGATATGGATCTCCGTTTGACCCGGTTTGGGCCGGGACCGGCAGAAGAACAAATCTTCCCTCTCCCGGTTCGGGCCGGGGCGCTTATCCGGACCATGCTGGTCATGGCAGGGGAAAGCTCTTCCCTGAAGCGGATCGGACCGTTTTCGTTCGATCCGGCGGACGCACGGCTTGTCCGGCGGGCCGGGGCGCAACACGGATCGCAAGATATCCGCCTCACGGAAAAAGAAGCGGCGCTCCTGTCCGTTCTGGCCGAACATGCGCCGGAGACGGTGGATCGGGATATTCTGCTGGATGAGGTCTGGGGATACAAGCGCGGGCGCGGAATCGACACGCATACGCTGGAGACACATATCTACCGCCTGCGTCAGAAACTGGAGACGGATCCTTCGGATCCGCAGATCATCGGAAGCACGGAAAACGGATATCTTATTCTTCCGGCGGGCCCGTAAAAGCGGCTTCGACCGCGTTTTCGACGGCCTCCAGAATGGTCCGGCCCTCAGTCAGTTCGAGTGACCGCCACCCGGCCCGCTGAAGCGCGCGGACGCGGGAGAGCAGTCTTTCCGCACGGGCGCGGGCCTCGCCCTCCAGAACAGGCAGGCGCGCTTCCGCCCCAAAACCTTGCCGGGAATCGTCGTCGTCCTCAGTCGAGAGAATATGCCCGTGCGGCGGATGCGGCGCTTCGCCTTCCGCGCGGATCACGGGATCGCGCGCCGTCAGTGAGGCATGCCGGTAAGCGGAGATCGGCCCGGCCGCCGCCGGGGCATCTCCGGAAAAAGCCGGACCATGCATCGGCTCCTCAATGCCCAGGAGCTCTTCGAGAAGGGAAATCAGCGTTTCGAGAGACAAAGAGACCGGGTCTTCATCCTCATCGTCCGGGTAGTCGCGTTGCTGCTCATGCCCGTTTTCGCGCTCCTGCACGACCTGCGGGCGGTGATCGCTGAAAAACGTCTGGTATATCGGATCGGTTTTATAATCCATATAAAGATTATAATTATTTATAGATGGATTTCGACAGAAAAGAACTGGCGAGAATCAAATATTATTCATATCATGTAAATTCCGTTTTCATCGAAGAGACAACTCTCCAATGTCCGTCCTTAAAAAATGTCTGGAAACATATGTCAGCGACAAAAATTATGCGGCGCTGTATCTTTTTCCGACATTATCAACCACGGCCACCTTGTGTTATGCGACATTTACGGGATCGTGGCTGCTGTCATCCGGGTTGGGATTGCACTGGATCCTTCTGCTGTTCGGGTTTGAATTTCTCTTTATGGGTCTGACGTCTCCGCTCGGCCTGAGAATCGTCCTGAAGATGGGCGTTTTCAAAACGGCTCTGATCAGCAATGCGATCACAGGGCTCGGCTGTGTCTGTGTCGCACTCGGAACATATCATTACGTTTTTTTGATCATAGGCGTTCTGCTGCGCGCGCTTGCGGCCGGAATCATCAACCCGACAACGGATATCATACACGCGGTCTATATCGAGGATCACAACCGGGGACGGAGCTATATGCTGGCGCAGGTCATGACGTCCGTGACCGCGATTGTCAGCCTTGGAATTGTCGGTGCTCTTCTGGTCTCCGTCGGGTATTGGGGACTGGTTGCTTTTACGGTTTTTCTTCTCCTGATCAATACGTTGCCGTTTGCCATTCTTGACGAACGGATCAAGGGAAGCGTCGAGATTGACGTACGGCACATGTACGCACGGCCGCTTGAAAAAGAGTTCCGGCCCTATTTTCTGGCATTCGCGGGAGAGCAGTTTTCGATCCTGACAAAGTACGTAGTGATGCCCATCTTCCTTTTCACGCTGGCTGGAAGTTTCGAAACGATGACAGCCGTGGTCGTTTTCGCGCTCATCGGACAACTTGTCATCTTTATGACGTTCGGCCACTGGATGGACAGAACGAAAGGACTCCGCCCGCTTCTGGCCGGGAGTGTTGCGGATGCATCCGGGATGCTGTTTTATGCGGCGTTGAGCGTGTTCTCGGTTAAAACCCCGGTTCTCCTGACGCTGGCGGAAGGCTGGCACAAAACGGCAAGTTTCCTCTACAAAAACGCGTTCAGGAAAGAGATGCACGCGCATATCCGGCAAACGGCGCCTTCTCTGGTTGTCTTCGGAACGGCGTGGCAAATGTCGTTGTGTTATGCCGAATTTGTCACGCTCGGTTTGTTTGCCGCGCTTGCCTTTCTCTTCGGAACGCAGGCTCTTCCGGTTATTCTCGGCCTCTGCGCCGCCGGCGTTTTTCTGGGATACATCCAGATGAGAAAAATTAACGCCGGATCTTCCTCTAAGATCCCGGATACAACCGGCCGATAACAATATGTTAAACATTTTGTGCGATGCTTTTCTCTAACAAGACAACAAACGAGAAAGCAGAGTGGGATTTGGTGTACCAACATATTCCGGCGAGAAACTACCTCTTCCAACGGACAGGGCATTTCAGCCTGAGCTTCTGGAAAGGCTCAGAGAATTGATCCGCGTTCACAGATCCGGAGAAGCTGATTTCCGGTCTGCAAACATTTACGAGCAAGCAGTTTATGATCGTGTCTTCGAAACTCTGGTAGACAATGATTCACAATCCCCCACCCAAATCGAACAGACATTCCAAACAATCTTAGAGTCCGTCCGGAAACTTTATGAATGATTACAGAGTTTGCGTAACATGAGCCGGATGGAGGCGAGGCGCACGAAGGCAAGGGCGGAACGCGTCAG
>JANQFU010000007.1 GCA_028277665.1 Alphaproteobacteria bacterium
TCAAGCCTTTCGGGGTGTTGGGAAAGCGCGATGGGTGTGTTCCGGGCAAACCGTGGACATCCAGAGATGCTTTGCTAATATCGATTCCGATACTGGAAAATGGTTGGGTCATGGACTATAATCCTCCTTGTCTTCGCACCTGATGTGCAGGGTGGTAAGCCCCTTAATTGAGTCAGGCTATTATGGTAATGCTCTAGATTATAGCTCCGTATGAGCCGATTGCATTCCAAAGGAAAAGCCTTATAACGATCTCATGACTTGGACGTTTGCGAATATTCTGACTGTTTTTCGGCTGGTCCTGCTGCCGTTTATTATCGTGCTGTTTTATATCGACGCGGCGTGGGCGGCGTGGAGCATCCTGACATTATATACGATCGGCGCCGTGACGGACTGGTTCGACGGATGGGTCGCACGCCGTTTCAATCAGGTTTCCGCATTCGGGACCTTTATGGATCCGATTGCCGATAAAATTTTTGTCGCCGCCGTTTTGTTCATGCTGGTCGAGTCCGGACGCCTCACGGGGATCTGGGTCCTCCCGGCTATTGTTATTCTGGTCCGGGAGTTTTTGATCTCGGGCCTGCGCGAATTTCTCGGCCCTAAAGACATCAAACTTCCGGTCACGAAATTTGCCAAATGGAAAACGGCATCGCAAATGCTCGCGCTTGGGTTTCTCATCATCGGTCCATACGGGACGGGTTTTCTTGCTCTCTCTCCACTGATCGGAAATATCCTCCTGACAGCGGCCGCGGCCATGACAGCCCTCACCGGCTGGCGCTATCTCCGGGCCGGATTCGCGCATATGAGGTAAGAATTTATTTGTAACCACAGAGGCGCAGAGAGTACGGAGCGAACGAATAGCACCCGTCATCCCGGCGAAAGCCGGGATCCAGAAAAATCCAAACTGGACCCCGGCTTTCGCCGGGGTGACGGGTGAGAAAAACTCTGCGTCCTCTGCGCCTGCGGTTAAAAAATCCAATTTTCCAAAACACTACCGGATTTTGTCGGATCGTATGGCCCACACAGCCCGTTTTACTTATGAAAAGACTTTCCCTGCGGGGCAAAATGCGGTTTAATGGACGAATGAGTTTTTCTCGATTCATGAAGGATTCTCAAAACACTTTGCGCGCCCGGCCTGTTCCCGAACAGGGCGGCGATGAGTCCATGCCCGGATCGCCCTCTTCCGCGGCGGATCGCAAGCCAGAAGATCTCTCTTTCATGAAAGCCCCGCCGGCCGCCCCTGACGACGCCCCCCCGGAACGAAAACAAAGAAACAAGCCGCAAGCCCCGGCGCAGCAGCCCCTGGCACAGCCGCTTGAGTTCCCCCGGCCCGGACGCATTATCCTGACTGCAATCTTCGGTCTTGCCGCCGCGATCCTGGGCATCACCATTCTGGATAACGGCGTAAACCCTGCCCTGCCTGTGTATGCCGGGGGGACGTTTGCCGTCTGCCTGCTCGCCTCGGACTGGATTTTCCGGCGCGTATGGCAAAAACAGGTCGAAAAGCGATTGTCCGATCTCGGCAAGACATGCCGGACGCTGACCGAGGATATCAAAAGAATTGACGCCGCAGAAAAAGCGGAGACGCCTGCGCCCGCAAAGCCTTCAACGGCGCAACCTGCGAAACCGAAAACCGAACCAATTCAGGACGCCTCCCCTCCGATGGATCTTGGCGCACCGCTCGCCGCAAAAACCGTCAAGGGCCGGTCATACTCCTATGCCGCATTAATCAGGGACGCAGAACCGGTCTCGGAGCTTGTAGACGAACATGAAGAAGAGAACGAACCGTCGGACGGTCTGTCCGACCTCGTCGTAAACGAGATGATGCACGAGGCGATCCGGACGGAGACTCTGGACGTTTTCGCGCAGCCTGTTGCGAAACTTCCCACGCGCCAGCCCGCCTTTTTTGAAATGTATGCGCGGATCCGTGCCCGGCCGGGGCTTTATCTGCCCGCGACCCGCTTCCTGCGCATGGCCGAGCAGGACAACCTTCTTGAGGCGATCGACAAGCTTACGATGATCAAAACGATTGAGCATTTGCGCAAAAACGCGGAAATGGAAGGAGCGCCGGGTTTTTTTGTGAACATCTGCCCAAACTCGCTGAGCGATGCATCCTTTGTCAATCAGCTTCTGAGCTTCCTCTCGCATAACAAGGAACTTGCCGCACGGTTGATCTTTGAACTGCCCCAAAAAAGCCTCGGCCATATGCCGGACAAAAGCGCCGCCATCCTTAAAAACCTGCACAGACTCGGCTGCCGCTTCTCGCTTGATCATGTCATGAATCCGGGCATTAATGCTCAGGTCCTCAAAGATTTCGGAATCTGCTTCATCAAAATTCCGACTCAGGCCATGACGCGGGAATCCGCTTCCGGCGGCGGGATCCGGCGCCTCATGAAATTCAAATCCCGCATGTCAGAAGGCGGTGTAACAATCATAGCCGAGAAAATGGAGACCGAAAAAGATCTCCGGGACCTCCTCGATCTCGACCTGAATTTTGCACAGGGCCGCCTGTTCGGCCGCCCGGATTTCTGCGGAGCTTATCTGCGCGACAAAGCCTCCGCTCCCCACGCATACAGAAGAGGACGCGCCGCCGCATGACCCCGCTCTCAGGAACCTCTACAGCCGAACATAACGCCCCTGCCCCCGCCGGGCCGGAGATCATCCGGAACGTCACGGATCTTTTCGGCCGCTATGATTGTTTTTTTCTGGATATCTACGGCGTCCTGCATAACGGGGAACAGCCCTATCCGGAAACCCTGTCCTTTCTTCGCGCGGCGAAGGCGGCCGGGAAAAAGATTTGCCTCCTCTCGAATGCGCCGTTCCGCGCGCGCGTCACCGCCGGACATCTGGAGGAGCGTTTCGGGATCGCACCCGATCTTTACGACCACCTTCTCACATCGGGGGAGCGGGCATGGCAAATGCTCTCCGAACGGAGGGACCCGTTTTTTTCGAACATCGGGCGGCGGTGCATGTTTTTCACCGACGAGGCCACGCGCCATGTGATCGAGGGTCTCGATCTCGAATGCGTCGACCGTCTTGAGGACGCAGGGTTCCTGTTCAACGGCTCTCCTGATGATTCAAGATCAGGCGAAGGACTTGAAGCCGTGATACAAAAAGCCCTCGCCCTCCCCGAAGACCGGAGGCCGCCGATGCTGTGCATCAACCCGGACCGGATTGTGAATCTCGGCGCCCGCATTTTTAAGTGCGGCGGGCATTATGCGGAGATCTACCGCCGTCAGGGCGGTCCGGTCCGCTATATCGGAAAGCCGTGGCCGGAAGTTTATCATGCGCTGTGGAATATGGCCGGCGCGCCGGACAAATCCCGGATTCTTGCAATTGGCGATTCACTTCTGACCGATGTGGCGGGCGCATGCCGGTTCGGGATCGACAGCGCCCTGAACCTGCCCGGCATTCACTGGGAAGAGGTTTGCCGGCCACCTTTTGCCAATGATCCCGGCTGGCGGACGATGGATAAAGTTGACCCGGACAAAGCTCTTGCCATCAGCCTTTCCGCCGAACATCGCCCGGCCTACATCATCTGCTCGTTTTCTTCGTGATTTCCGTTTGACCACGGGGAAAATCGGAGAATTTGTTATATCCCTGCTTGGTCTCTTTGCGTCCAGGTGTTATTAGGGATCGGAAACCTTTTATTCAACACTTGATAATCACAGGCAAAAAAACGATGCTGAATATGCCGCCGTGGAAAATCGTCCTTGTGATCGCCGTGTGCGTTCTCTCGGTCCTGTACAGCCTGCCAAACGCGCTCCCGCAGGAGGCCCGCCAATGGATGCAGACCTCCCTGCCCTCCTGGATGCCGGGAAAAACGGTTAATCTCGGGCTGGATCTTCAGGGCGGCTCGCACCTTCTTCTTGAGGTCGATGTCTCGGCCGTCGTCCGGGAGCGCGCAGATTCTCTCGTTCAGGCCGCCCGGCCGGAGCTTCGCAGCGCCAAAATCGGCTATAGCGGCATTGCCGCGCTGCCGGACGGAATCCGGATCACGCTCCGGGACGGGCAAGCGCCTGAGGCCGTCAAAAAAATCCTGCGCGGCGTCGACGACCACGATCTCGAGATTCGCGAAGCGGAAAACAACACCGTTGAAGGACGCTTGACGGAAGACGCTCTGCGGAAAATCACGGACCAGACGATTTCCCAATCGATCGAGATCGTTCGCCGCCGGGTCGATGAAACCGGGACGCGGGAGCCGGTGATCACCCGTCAGGGCGAAAACCGGATCGTCGTCCAGCTTCCCGGGCTTGACGATCCGCAGCGGATCAAGGATCTCCTCGGCAAGACCGCGCAACTTACGTTCCACCTCGTCCCGGAAGACCCTGACGCGGCGCGCGGCACAATGTCCTTGCCGATGGCGGAAAACCCGGCACAGAAAATGAGCGTCTTTCGGAAATCCATCATGACCGGGGATATGCTGACCAACGCGCAGACGGCTTTCCAGCAGGGACAAACGGTTGTCAGTTTCCGGCTCGACGCGATCGGCGCGCGCCGGTTCTGCAAAACGACGGAAGAAAATATCGGACGGCCTTTTGCGATCGTTCTCGACCGTCAGATCATCTCCGCCCCGGTCATTCGCGACGCGATTTGCGGCGGTGCGGGAATTATCTCCGGCGGATTTACGGTTGAGACGGCAAGCGATCTCGCTCTTCTCCTGCGGGCCGGGGCTCTTCCGGCGCCGCTGAGCGTTCTGGAAGAACGCACCGTCGGGCCCTCACTCGGTGCCGATTCCATTGCCTCCGGGAAAGAAGCCGCACTGATCGCCCTTGCCCTCGTTCTGGTCTTTATGCTTTTTATGTACCGGCGGTTCGGAATCTATGCGAGCATCGCGCTTTTGTTTAACGTGACATTGATTTTCGCGGCGTTGTCGATCCTTCAGGCGACGTTAACTCTGCCGGGGATTGCCGGGATCGTTCTGACCATCGGAATGGCTGTTGACGCGAATGTCCTGATCTTCGAGCGGATTCGGGAAGAACGCAAGGCCGGACGCTCCGTCATGCCGGCAATCGACGCCGGATATGCGCGCGCCAGAGCCACAATCGTGGACGCGAACCTGACGACCCTGATTGCCGCAATCATCCTGTATTCCTTCGGCTCCGGGCCGGTTAAAGGCTTTGCCGTTACGTTGACGATCGGGATTATCACCTCGCTGTTTGCCGCCGTAATGGTGACGCGCCTGATGGTCCTGTTCTGGCTGCGCCGGAATAAGCCATCGGAATTACCTCTATAAAAAAGAAAACAAACACTTGCAGAAGATCACAACACGAAAAAACAGGACCACGGAAAAATGAGCGTACGGATTATACCCGACGATACCCGAGTCGATTTCATGAAGCGGCGCTATCTGGCTTTCGCGCTTTCCGCTCTTATGATCGCGGCTTCCATCGGCATGCTTTTCACCAAGGGACTCAGCCTTGGGATCGACTTCACGGGCGGCACGCTCATCGAAGCCAAAACACCGGACCTCCCGGATCTCGGCGAACTTCGCGGGCTTCTGAACACACTGGATCTCGGAGAGGTTTCGATCCAGGAATTCGGCGCACCCGAAGATATTCTGATCCGCCTGCCCCAACAGGACGGCGGACCGGACGCCCAGCAAGCCGCAATCAATAAAGTCTATGAGACGCTGAACGCCCGTTATGCCGATACGGAGCCGGGCATTGACTATCGCCGGACTGAATTCGTCGGACCGCAGGTCGGCGAAGAGCTCAAAAAACAAGGGATGATGGCCTTCCTGTTTTCGCTTCTCGGCATTTTGATCTACATCTGGTTCCGCTTTGAGTGGCAGTTCGGCCTCGCCGCTATTATCGCTCTCGCGCATGACGCGATTGCGACCCTGGGCTTTTTCTCCCTGATGCAGATCGAGTTTAATCTTTCGACCGTTGCCGCCGTCTTGATGATCGCCGGGTATTCGATCAACGATACGGTGGTCGTTTTCGACCGGATCCGGGAAAATCTCCGGAAATACAAGAAAACGCCACTCAATGAATTGTTCAATATGTCGATCAACCAGACCCTCTCGCGGACCCTGCTGACCTCGATCACGACTCTTCTCGCGCTTCTGGCCCTGTGGTTCTTCGGCGGAGAAGTGATCCAGAGTTTTGTCGATGCGCTTCTGTTCGGGATTGTCGTCGGGACGTATTCCTCGATCTTCGTCGCCGCGCCGGTTCTGATCCTCCTCAATATCCGCCGCGGCGCATTCGCGGATGAGGAAAAAAATGCGGAAGATGCCACCAACTAAAAACCAAAACGATTGATTTCTATTAATTTTAAACCGCAGAGACGCAGAGAACGCAGAGTTTTTTTATATCGTCACCCCGGCGAAAGCCGGGGTCCAGAAAGAATTTTATCTGGATTCCGGCTTTCGCCGGAATGACGGGTGGATACACAATCGGATGCGTAAGTGATGTGGATTGAAGGTTATAGACATGGACATTACGCCGCTTGTTCCGAACGCCGCAAAGATCCTTCAGTCCTATGGACCGAAAGGCTTTATGATTTCAGGTGCCGTGTTTGACACATCCGTTATTATCCTGCCCGAAGAGGTCCTTCCGTGGCCGCAGGGCACAGACCTGACCCCGGAGGCCTTTGCGCCGGTCTTTGAGGCGGCCGAAAAATCGGGCTGCGAATTGCTCCTGATCGGGACGGGCGCGGATCATCGCTTCCTGCCGCCGACATTAAAGGCCGCGTTACATGCCCGGGCCCTGCCTCATGAAGCCATGGACACGGGCGCGGCGTGCCGGACATGGAATGTCGTTTTGAGCGAGGGGCGCAACGCCGCCGCCGCACTGATCTTGCCGGCACAAGCAGACAAATAAAGACAGCAGGATCGGAGCCATGGCCAAAAAAGAGACCAGAAAGCAGGACAGGAGCAAAGACAAAAAGAAGCGGAAAAAAGAGGAAAAGGCCAAAAAGGCGAAAAAAACCTCCCCCAGAAAAAGAGGAAAATCCGCCAAGAAAAAAAAAACGGCCGATCGGAAATCTGTGCGTTATGCGCTTGGGTTTTTGATCAAATGGGGATTTGTTGCGGCTCTGTGGGGCGTGCTTCTTATCGGTGGCTATATTCTCTGGCTGGCCCGGGATTTGCCAAACATTCTCGACAGCGTTGCGTTTGAACGCAAGACGGCGATTGTCTTCCGCGCCGATAACGGAGAAGAGATCGCGCGGTACGGAGAGATGCGCGGCAACGCCGTGACCATTGACGATTTGCCGGATCATCTCGTGAACGCCGTTCTGGCCATTGAAGACCGCCGGTTTTATGTGCATAGCGGTGTCGATCCTCTCGGGATCGCGCGGGCGATGCTGACCAATTTGCGGGAAGGCGGGATCGTTCAGGGCGGATCGACGATCAGCCAGCAACTCGCAAAAAACCTCTTTTTGAGCCATGACCGCACGTTCCGCAGGAAAATCCGGGAAGCCATGCTGGCACTCTGGCTGGAGCGGCATTTGACCAAAGACGAGATCCTTAGCGCCTATCTGAACCGTGTTTATCTGGGGAGCGGCGCATATGGCGTCGATGCGGCCGCGCATCTGTATTTCAGCAAACCGGCCACGGCATTGACCCTGCGCGAATCCGCCACTCTGGCCGGCATGTTAAAGGCCCCTTCCCGCTATAACCCCCGCAACAATCCGGATCTTGCCGCCGCGCGGGCGGATGTCGTTCTTGAGGCGATGGTCGATGCCGGATTTCTGGCGCGTGCCGACAAACAGCATAATCCACGATATCCGAATGTCTTAGAACGCCAGAAAACCGCGCCGGATGAGAACGCTCGCTATTTCACGGACTGGACGATGGAACAGATTCAGGACCTGATCGGCACTCCGGATGAAGACCTTCAGGTCAGGACGACCCTTGATCCGAACATTCAGGCTGCTGCCGAGCGCGCTTTGAATGAGACACTCACGCAATACGGCGCGGCACGCGGGGTCTCGCAGGGGGCCGTTCTCGTCATGCGTCCGGACGGAGCCGTTCTTGCCATGGTCGGCGGACGGAGCTACGGCCGCAGCCAGTTTAACCGCGCCACGCAGGCCCACCGCCCGCCGGGATCGGCGTTCAAGCCGGTGGTTTATCTGGCGGCACTTCTGGAAGGGGCCGGCCCCCTTGATATGGTTCTCGACGCCCCGATCACCGAAGGCGCATACCGTCCGAAAAATTTCGCGGATGAATATGAGGGCGACGTGACGCTGGAGACCGCGCTTGCCCGCTCCCTGAACACCGCCGCCGTCCGGGTCGCGGACCGGGCCGGGATTGCAAATATCCTGCACACGGGGCGGCAGCTCGGAATCCGGGCCGATCTCGACCGGAACCTGTCTCTCGCGCTTGGAAGTTCCGGCGTCCCGATGCTTGAAATGGCGACCGCATATGCGACCTTGGCGGCCAGAGGCCGGGCCATTCGCCCCTATGCCGTCCGGAATATCCTGACGGCGGAAGGGGCGCCTCTCTATCATCATCCGGAACACAAAACCGTTATGCGGGTCGTTCCGGCCGATGCCGCCGAACAGATCACGATGATGCTCCGCCGGACCGTGACGGACGGCACCGGGCGCGCCGCTGCCCTGCCCGGCATTCGGGCCGCCGGAAAAACCGGCACATCACAGGACAGCCGCGATGCATGGTTCATCGGATACACGGACCGCTTTGTCGCGGCCGTCTGGCTCGGGAACGACGACAATACGCCGATGGACGGCGTGACCGGCGGATCCCTCCCGGCCCGTATCTGGCGCGAGACCATCCGTGCCGCGTATGAGAGCCCCTCTGTTCCCGCTCCGGGAGCAGCTTCCGGCTCTTCCGGATCCACCGCCCTCCCGGGCCTCCTGCGGCGTTTGTTGGGGGGTGGAGACGACAAAAATGCAGAAAAATACAATCCATAACGATTTTCCAGATTTTTCCGCTTGACTCTTTCCGGGGTTACATTATGAATACAAAAAAAACACAGAATCAGGAGAGAAGAAATGTCTTCATCACGCACCACTGGAATGAATTATTACGCCGTCGAGCACGGCAGCCTTTTGGAGCAAGCTCTACAGGCTTACGACACCAAAGCCGCCGCCTTCGCGGGAGATGCGCAAAGATTTGCAGAATATTACGGTGGACAAAGTGTTATTTATGATAGCTTTTGGCTCGATTACTCCCTTTGTGGATTTTTCTTCGAAAACCCGCAGAATGCTCATAAAGATTTTTGTATGGATAATTTCGGGCGTTTTCACCCGACAGACAAAGGAATAGACCTAACCCTCAGAGCGTCAAAGCTAGACAAATTAAGCGAATCTCTTAGTCAAAAACTCGGTGATCATATGCCAAATGGTATGTATCGTTGCCTTCGTTATGCAAAAATCGGGAACCTATATATTGTCGCCGTTCCGCCGAATGAGCCGGATGGCAGTGTCGCCCTCTTCCCCGATTCAAGACATTTGGGCAAAGAAGAACTTGCCACCCTGACAGGAGAGTTGAACGAGAAGGAACAGAAAGATTTTGACGCATTAAATGGCGCAAGGTGGACGCCTCCTGTTTTCAACGAGTCCATTTTCACGCCGTCAGAGAGGGTTCTGAGTATTCTTCACACATTGGAAGATATCAGATGGGGTAACGCATCTAGACATCTATCTGTTTTGGGCCCAACCCTCCTTGCTATCCAATTTAATGACGCCTGCACGCGTGTAGCAAACACTTTGGAACGCTGGAAGAGCGTTGTTCTTGGCAGAACAACGGCAGGACCTCAAACACCTGGGGCGGGCCCGACAGGCTAAATAAACCGCCTAAACCAACGCCTCTTCCGCCCTTGCCTGCGCATAGGCCGGAAGACGGATGGCGACTGCCCGGCGCGGAGCGCGCCAATAGGCCAGCAATTCCGAGAGGTCTTCGCGCATGGGCTCGCTGTAAAGATACTGACGGCTCATGCAGCGTTGCAGATAGCCGATGAAGCTCTCCGGAAATGCTGTTTTCGGAGCCCGCAGGCCGAGCCCGCAGAGCATCAAAGCCACGTCCCGTTCATCCAGAAACATCGCCTCGGCCGTGCTGCGCATCGCATTAAAGACCCGTATGGCCGGGCGGGCCTTCGGTTCGTGACGGAGCTGACGCATAAACAGCGCGTAGACCTCCATGTCATAGACCGCGTTCCGAGCGGGCGGAAGCGGTAACTGGATCCCTTTTTCGAGAAATTCGTTCGGACGGGTGTAGCCGTCTGTTGTTGTAATCATGGTCATCCGGGCCTCCCTTTCGTTTTTGTTATGTTATGTTTTCGTCTTCTCTTTTGTTCTTACTTTCGAGTCTGGTCGGAATTTATGAACAAAAGATTAACGCGCTTTTGCAAGCTGTTGAAACAGAAGGGATAATCTTGTGGATAAGATCTCTATCTCTTTGGAATCGCTTGGCGCGCCAGGTTATCCACATGCTCGTTCTCCGCATGCCCGGCATGGCCCTTCACCCATAAAAATTTAACGTCGTGGCGGGCGATGGCCGAATCGAGTCGCTCCCAGAGGTCGCGGTTCATGACCGGTTTTTTGCTCGCGGATGTCCAGCCGCGGGCTTTCCATCCGGCCAGCCATTCATGAACGCCTTTCTGGACGTATGTGCTGTCCGTATAGAGGGTGACCTTGCACGGACGCTTCAAGGCCTCCAGCGCCGCGATGGCCGCCATCAGTTCCATCCGGTTGTTGGTCGTCTCGAGTTCGCCGCCGGAGAGGTCTTTTTCGTGAGAGCCGGTGCGCAGCAGGGCGCCCCATCCTCCCGGGCCGGGATTTCCGCTGCACGCGCCGTCTGTGTAGATCTCAACGTGGTCCACTTTCTGCTCTCCCTCCCGGTCGGTGTCATCGTCTTTTATTCAAACCCGCAGGACACGCGGGATATTAAAAATAACGTTCTCATCGGCGATGGGGACTTCGCGGACATCCACTTCGGCAAAGCGGTCTTTCAGCGCGTCAATGACCTCGTCGACGAGGATTTCCGGCGCGGAGGCCCCTGCCGTAATCCCCAGCGCCAAGAGGCCGTCAAACCATGTCCAATCGATATCCGCCGCTCTTTGAACCAGCATGGCTTTCGGGCAGCCATGCGCCTTTGCGACTTCGACAAGACGATTGGAATTCGAAGAATTCGGCGCGCCGATGACGATCAGGCCGTCGCATTGAGGCGCGATGGCCTTGACGGCGGCCTGACGGTTCGTCGTCGCGTAACAAATATCCTCTTTTACCGGACCTTCGATCCCGGGATATTTCTCTTCCAGTGCGGTAACGACCGCCGCCGTGTCATCGACGGAGAGCGTCGTTTGAGAGCACCAGGCGAGTTTATCAGGGTTCGCAACCTCCAGAGCCGCGACATCGGCGCAGGTTTCCACGAGCAAGGCCGCGCCGTCCGGAAGCTGGCCCATCGTGCCCTCGACTTCCGGGTGTCCGGCGTGACCGATCAGGATGACCTGCCGTCCCTGCTCGTGATGGCGTTCGGCCTCACGATGCACTTTCCCGACGAGCGGACAGGTCGCGTCGATATAGAACATCTCCCGGCGTTCGGCTTCCTTTGGCACACGTTTTGGAACACCGTGGGCGGAGAAAATGACGGGGCGGCCGTCATCCGGGACTTCGTGAAGACTTTCGACGAAAACCGCCCCCTTGGCGCGCAGGCCTTCCACAACATATTTGTTATGCACGATTTCATGGCGGACATAGACCGGCGCGCCGTATTTTTCCAGTGCCTTTTCGACAATCTGGATCGCCCGGTCGACGCCTGCGCAAAATCCGCGCGGAGCGGCAAGATATACAATCAGCTCTTTGTTCATCACAGATGCCCGTATAAAGCAAAAAGGACGTGTTGAAAACAGACAAGCGCACACAACTCCCTCTTGCCGAAACCGCCCGCCTTGTCTAACCTGCCGATGAGGACTTGACCCACAGCCGCGCGAGGATCAACGACATGAAAAGAATACCGCATCCCCAAAAGACACGCACCCTTCTGGCCGCGAGCGCGATCGGTCTTCTGACACTCACAGGATGTCAGACTTTCGAAGGTCTTAAAAACGATTTCCAATCCATCAATTTTCCAAGCTTTTCATCTTTTTCAGCGAATAAAACGCAAAAACAGGAACAAGTCGGCGCTTGCCCGAAAATCGAGATCGTCGAAGATTTACGCGAAACCCATAACTTCATGGACCCGTCAGGCCCGACACCGGACAAAAGAGTTTCTTCCGCGGAATTCGCAGCCGTCAGCGTCGATTGCCGCGTAAACAACGATTCGGCACAGCTGGATATGACCCTGTTGATCAAAAGCAATCTCGGTCCGCGCGCCCGGGAAGAACTCGGCCCGAAACCGGGGATCACGCATCCTTATTTCCTTGCCGTCACGACCGGGGACGGCGATATCCTGTCCAAGGAAATTTTCGCGGCTTCGGCGACCTACGGCCCGAACCAGACCGATCTCATTCTGGATGAACGCCTCCGGCAGACGATTCCGCTCCAGAACTCCGGAGAAGCCGGCGAATACACGATCATGATCGGATTCCAGCTCGAAAAAGACCAACTGGCCTATAACCGTTCGATCGTTGACGAACAACGTCCGGCCGTTGATGTCAAAATCAAGAAAATCGCTGTCGCCGCACCGCAGAGAGAGACAACGTCCCAGTGAATCAAACGGAAGACCATATTGCCCCGGGAACAGAATTCGACCTTGAATCCTTCTGGCTCCGGGAAAGAGACGAGCACAAAGCCGTTATGACCGGTACCTTCACCCGCCTGACCGGTGAATTCGGGCAATGGCTTGACGTCAGCGCCGAAAGCGTCCGCAACGGCAACAAGATCCTGTTTTTCGGCAATGGCGGCAGCGCGGCGGACGCACAGCATCTGGCCACGGAATTGACCATCCGGTTTCACAAGGACCGCGCGGCCATTCCGGCGCTCGCCCTGACGACCGATACGTCCGCGCTCACGGCAGCCGGAAACGATATCGGCTTTGAGCGCATCTTTTCCCGTCAGATCGAAGCCCTCGGACGTGCCGGAGACGTCGCCGTGGGGATCAGCACCTCCGGCAACAGCCCGAACGTTCTGCTCGCCCTTGAAGAAGCCCGCCGCCGTGCAATCGTGACCATCGGCCTGTCCGGAAAAGACGGCGGGAAAATGCGCGATCTGTGCGATATCCTCCTGATCGTTCCCTCACAGACAACGGCCCGGATTCAGGAAATGCACATCACGCTCGGGCACATGTTCTGCGCCGCGCTTGAAGAAAAACTCGGCTATTTACAAGGATAAGCGCCGTAAAGTGCGATGGCCACACCCGGTGCTGCCGTAAATCCGTCATGCTGCCCGTTCTGTTTCAGATAACGCAAAACAACCTCCTGCATTTCGTTAAGGGAGACAGACTTCGGAATACAAAAATTCACTGTCGGCGGCATGTCGAAAGCCCGCATCAGGTTATGATAGTCGATAATCCCGGAGATATAGGCCTGACAGGCAATGTGTCCGCCGGGAACGATTTCCCGGCCGTGCGAATCGCTGGAACAGACATGGATCAGATACGCGCCCGTAAACTGTGCCGCGCTCCCTTCCCTGGCGGCCTGCGCGGGCACGGATAAAACCAGAAGACAACCCAAAACAATCAGGACTTTGATGCGCGAAAAAGACATGGCGTAACTTCTAATCTTTCGGATCGATCAATTGCTGGAGAATTGCAAACGGGGAATCTTCCATTTTCTTCTGTGCTTCGGCCCGGATGATCCGCGGTTCGTCGCGGCGTTCGCGATCCTTTCCGTGTTTATGATGCGGTTTGCGGTCTTTTTCTTTTTTATGCTTATGCTTATGACCGTCCTTCGGTCCGTGATGCGGTTTGGCGGAAGGGCCGTCTTTTCCGTCCTGTTTGCGCTCTTCGTTCGCGCGCGGCTTGCGGGGCGGGCGGTCTTTCTTCGCCTCCGGCACGGACGCCGCAAACGCTTTGCCCCGCTTGAGCCGGAACCGTGCGAGTTTCGGACGCTCCGGAGACGCAGGCACAGCCGGATCTTCTGTCTTTTCTACAGAGTTATCCACAGATTCTGTTTCGCCCTCTGTTTGGGTGTCCTGTTTCGGTTCTTCCGGTTTTTCCTCTTCCGGTTTCACGTCGTCGGCCGGATCGTGGATCTTCGTATGTCCCATGGATTCGATGACCGCATAGAGATCCGCAATCGGACAGCCCAGCCATTCCGCCATTTTATGCTGGGCGTCAAATACGCCTTTTTCGGCAGAATCGTAGATTGCCCCGATCAGACGATCGAGCATGTCCACGCGGATCGCCCGGCCGCCATAGACCGGATATCCGATCGAGCGGTAGAAATCGGGATTGATTTCGGCTTCTGCAGGAAGCTTGAGAGAAACCATTCCGTCCGGCGGTAATGGGGCCGGTAGCGGTTTATCGCGCCACAAGCTCCAGAGCAGGGCCCGTATATGGACCGCGGCCGGCTTGTTCAAAAGCGGCAAAAAGACGAGGACCGGCCCGAGACGGACTTTTCCGCGGCGCAGCGCAGCGCGGCCGGCTGGATCGAGTTCGGCGATGAGCTCTTCGATATCCTGGCGCAGGACGATCCCGAGGCTTTCGCAAATCCGCCAGGCCAGTGTTTTTGCCGGCGCAGGGGTCTCATCTGACGCAGCAACTTCCGCGAGGGTCTTCAGCGGCGCGAGAACTTCATCAATATGATGGCTCAGCCAGGTCTTGATTTTCAGCGTAACCTGATCGTGATCGAGTCCGTCCGGAACGGCTTCCGGAATCAGGGCAATCTCGGGAACGAAGAGCGCGCCGCCCTTCTTGACGCATGCGACGGGTATGCCCGGTGTCGGGTTCGTCCTGTCCTGTTGATAGGTAATCCGCCCGTCATCCGTTAAACGGAATTGTTTCGCCTCTGCCTCTAACATGCCTGAATGTGCGTCCTGCTGAATTCAAATTAATTGGTACATTTGTTTTTGGTCCGTCTTCTTGTAGCCGCTTTATGCGCGCGTGTCATCCGCTTTGAAACGAAAAACCGTGCAATTGAAAACAAAAAACCGCATGATGTCCGGCGATCGTATATCCCTTTGAGCTTCGATGCGGAAAGCCATGCCGAAATCCTTGCAGAACCTTCACATTCTTCTCCTCCTTGCCGTTCCGGCGCTTCTTCTGGCCGGAGCCGTTCTCGTTTTCAAATTCCTGCCGGGTGACGGCATGCCGGTGGAGCAACTGGAACAGGCCGCAAAACCTGCGCTGGGAGACGTCCCGCTCAAAGCCGAAATGCCGGAAGAGACCTACACAATCGACGATCTCGTGGCCTGTCTTGAAAACAGGCTGAATACCCTCAAACGCCAGGCCATGGACAACGGTCTGAACCTGAAAACAAGCGGACGGATCGATGTCGAAGAGGCACAGACTTATTATGCCCTGACATTTCCGGAGATCACGCTTGAACACGCCGATGGAAATATCATCCATCTCGGCATTTTTGCCATGAATGTCAGCCCGGCGATGCCGGGGCGCACGGATCTGTGGCAATATACGCTGGCTCTGCCCGGGCTCATTCGCCTGACAGATACGCAGGGCCGGAAAACCGGACAAATTGAAATCGGGACACAGAACAATAGCGGGATCCTCGATATTGAAACCGAAGAGGTCCTGAGCCTGAAGAGCCGTCTCGGATCCATCCGCCTTGCAATCGCCGCGCAAAGCATCGGCGAGATCGTGACGACCTACGAAAAACGCCACGGACAGGGCGAAGACGGCAAGACCGATACGGAAGCAGAGCTGTCCATCGAGATAAAAGACCTGCTGCAAACGGGTCGGGGAGACGGGGCATATCGCCTTGAGCGTCTTCTCTTCACAAAAACGGACCGGCGCACAGCCTCCGGGACGGATACGGATTTGCAACTCGAGGTTCGGAATGCTTATAAAACAAAGACGTCCGGCCCTCCGGCCCCCCCTCTTCCGCAGGAGCGGATTCTCAATGCCGATATGGCGCTTTCCCTGAAAAATCCTGAGACGGACGAACCGGCGACGGCAAAAATGGAAGGCACGTTTTCCGGTCCGGCGGACTTAAATCTCGCGCTTGATCTGACCGGAATTCCGGTCGAGGAGTTTCGGGAGATCTTTCAGGAAACCGTCTCCGTTCTGACCGACAAAACCGTCAATCACAAACTCGGTCTGGCGCAGATCGGCATGCGTCTTCTGGGCGCGCTTGAAAAAGCCAACACAAAACTGACGGTTAACACGCTTGATTTTAAATCGCTTTCATGGGCTTTTGACGCAAACACCGCCCTGATGCTGGGGCGGATGCCGACCGGAAATCTGAACGTCCGGATCCGGGGGCTCGATTATCTGATCAACATGCAAAGCCGAAAGATTGCCGAGAAAGCGACCAATGGTGAAAGCATCACAACCGATCAGATTTTCCTGTCCGTTCTCGCCGCCTTGCGCCAGGTCGGCGCACAAAGCCCGGAAGATACGGATAAAATGTCCCTGATCTATAACCTGACACTGACGGAAGACGGACAGATTATCCTGAACGGCCAGTCCTCAGACTCCCTCGGCGAAATGCTCCTCAAAGACCCCGCCATCCTTACTTTGGGGACACAGTAACCGTACAGACATGAGGATTGACTCTTTTTATGGATTGTAGCATACGTTTGTAATGGATGGTTTCGATAAAATCTGCCATAGACTATGGGCCTTACTTTTACCCTTTGGGATTTTCCTGCATGGGTTGTAGGGGACTATATTTTGGTTCCTTGTTCTCGTTGGTGAAGATCAAAAATCATTAGAAGAGTTATTTATCAATTGTCCTCAGTGTTCTGATACGCTTGACTCGATATCTTATGCACAACAGGTGGGACGACTTGATATGATCTCGCTTATTCTTGCTGCATTTGGTATAATAATAGCGGTTGCCGCCGTAGGATGGTTTGGTTATATCCGTTTGGAAGCAAAGCAAGAAGCACGGGATGCGTGCAGAGTTTGCTGACAAGATTGCAGGCGTCATTTCTGATTTTGAAGAAGAGCCACAATGAGTAGTTTAAGGGAAAAAATTCAACAATATATGGCCAATGCTCCAGTAAACATTGAGGGCATCATAAGGGCGTTTAATATTGAACTGGAAAAAAATGCCGATCTGCGAGAGGGCGTTCTCGGAGAGATAAGAAAAAAAAAGGATGGGCGTTACAAAATATCAATTAAGAAAACCGATCACTATTTCAGAAAACGTTTCACTATGGCTCATGAATTGGGCCACTTCGTTCTTCATGGGGCAATGATCGGTGATGGTGTAGATGATAATGTAAAATACAGAAGCACGCCGGAAGGAAATTTCTATAATCCAAACATAACAACCCGTGAAGAAACGGAAGCAAATCAGTTTGCCGCTAGCATGCTTATGCCTGAGAACCTTTTACTCCCTAGAGTAAGAGAAACGAGGGGTGAATTTGACAACCAATTTATTAAAGATTTGGCAACTGAATTTCAGGTTTCTCCACAGGCCATGAAAATAAGACTTGACGCCCTCAAAAACAACCAAGGTGATGACGCCCCCTCCTCTCCACAATAAATTTATTGTATCCCCAGGGTAAGGAGGGTTTCGATGAGGAGGTTAAGGCGCAGGCGGCCGGGGGTGGTTGCGCGCAGGATTTGCGGGTCCTTATCGCAGAGATATCCTTCTCCCTCCAGTGCCGCACGCTTTTCCGCAGAGATGATCTCTTGCCACTGGCGGCCGCCGCTTTCCGTCTCCAGCCGGGCAAGCGGAACGCCTTCGCTCAGGCGCAGGCCCATCAGCAACACCTCAATCGGCCGCGCATCGGGGGTGATCGTCTCCTCCCGCGCCGCATGGCGGCCGTGGCCGTGTGCCTCAACCTTATCGAGCCATGTCTCCGGCAGGCGGTGTCCATACGTCCCCAGCTTGTCCGGTCCGACACTCAGGCGCCCATGCGCGCCCGGGCCGATCCCGATGTAATCCTGATACCGCCAGTAAACAAGGTTATGGCGGCAGCCTTGACCCGGCCGGGCGTAATTTGAAATTTCATAAGAATGCATGCCGTTTGCAGCGCAAACTTCATCCGTCATCTCATATAATGCCGCGGCATGATCGTTTTCCGGAACGCGCAAACGTCCGGCCCGCCAATCCGTATAAAAGGCCGTGCCCTCCTCAATCGTTAACTGATAGAGCGAGAGGTGATCCGCGCCAAGGATCTCCAGAGCCTCGGTGAGTTCTGCCCGCCATTGATCCCGGCTTTGGCCGGGACGGGCATAGATCAGATCGAAACTGCAGCGCGGGAAGTGCCGGCGCGCCGTCTGTGCGGCGTCCAGAGCTTCTGCCCGGCTGTGCCTGCGTCCGAGAAAGCGCAAGGCCTCGTCATCCAGAGCCTGAATCCCCATCGAGAGCCGATTGACCCCGGCCTGTGCGAATGCTGCAAACTTTGCGGCGTCGACCGAGCCGGGATTCGCTTCAAGCGTAATCTCAAGATCATCAGATACAGGCCAGATTTTTTTTGCTTTTGAGATGATTTCAGCAACGGTCTCGGGAGCCATCAGGGAGGGTGTTCCGCCCCCGAAAAAGAGGCTCTGGAGCCTGTATTCGCTGTGCTCCAGCATTTTTGCGTAACAGGCAAGTTCAGCGAGATACGCGGCCTGCCAGCGGGTCTGGTCGATCGTCTCCCGGACATGGGAATTGAAATCGCAATACGGGCATTTCGATTCGCAAAAGGGCCAGTGGATATACACGCCCAAAGGTCGGGGAGCCATCACGCCGTGTCACCGCAGATGCCGTTAGCGTTAGCGTTAGCGTGATCGTGAAGTTCCGCCCGGAATGTCGGCAGATGCGCGGGATACGTCTCCCGGATGAAGGCGATGAGTTTTTCACGAAGCAGGCAACGCAGATCCCACGCCAGAGAGGAATCCGGCGCGCTGACGAGGACGCGCACGGCCATGGTTTTTTCGGTTGCGTCTGTGACCTGCACGACCTGCACCTTCCCGTCCCAGAGGTGGCGCGCCTCTCCCTCAAGGAGGCGTGTCAACTCGTCGCGGAGCGGATCCAGCGGCATCGTATAATCGACATACAGCATGACGGAGCCGAGGATATCGGCCGAGGTCCGCGTCCAGTTCTGGAACGGATGATCGACAAAATAAGAGATCGGCAGGACGAGCCGCCGGAGATCCCAGATCCGGACGACGACATAAGTCAGGTTGATCTCCTCGATCCAGCCCCATTCCCCTTCGACGACGACGGCATCGCCAAGCCGGATCGGCTGCGTAATCGCAATCTGAAGGCCCGTAAAAAAGTTCCCGATGGTCTTTTGCGCGGCCAGACCGATGACGATCCCGGCGACCCCGGCCGACGCCAGAAGCGACACGCCAAGAGAGCGGATGCTTTCGAACGTCATTAACGCGCCTGCAACCGCGATCAGGATGATCATCGCCGCGGCCAGACGCCGGATCACCTTGACCTGGGTATGCATCCGGCGCGCGTTGAGGTTATCCTTGTTTTCAATGTTGAACCGGCGCAGAAACCGGTCCGTCATCAGGTTCAAAACACGCAGGATAAACCATGTCGCCAGGGCGATCATCCCGATTGTGTAGGCTTTCCCAAAGAGATAAACATTCTCCAGCCCGAAAGGCATTCCGCGCATTAACGCGAACGCCGTGGAATACAGAAACAAGGATTGAACCGGCGGACTCAACGCCTCGAAGATCCGGATAAACAGGTTATCGCTCGATTCCTCCGCCCTGCGGCGCAGAAAGGCCCGCACGCCATAGAAAGCGGCAACAACGCCGCCGGTCAGACACAAGAGCCAGATTTCCCGCATCGAAAACACGTTTATCCATTCCGGCATTGTCGCTCCTGTTTTTTTATTCCGTCAAGACGCCACTCTTCAGCAAGGCCTGAACCGCGCGGCCGCGATGGGAAAGGGCGGCTTTTTCATCGGCCGTCATTTCAGCGAATGTACAATCATACCCGTCCGGCTGAAAGGCCGGGTCGTACCCGAACCCCTGATCGCCGCGCGGCGGCCAGACGTAATCGCCATCGACCCGTCCTTCAAAAACATGCGTACGCCCGTCCGGAAAGACAAGAGCCAGAACACAGATAAACGCCGCGCGCCGGTCGCCGTCCGCCTTGTCTTCAAGCAGGGCCTGTATTTTCGACATGGCCTTGCCGAAATCTTTCGACGGTCCCGCCCAGCGCGCCGAATAGACGCCGGGGTCTCCACCAAGAGCCGCGAGCGACAGGCCGCTGTCATCGGCAAGGGCCGGCAGGCCCGAGGCCGCGCACGCCGCGCGGGCCTTGATCAATGCGTTTTCGGTGAAGGTCTCCCCGGTCTCCTCAGGCTCCGGCAGATCCAGATCTCCCGCGCCGACAAATGTCACGCCTGCGTGGTCGAACATGCGCTGAAACTCGGCGAGCTTTCCCGGATTATGTGTGGCGAGAACGATTTTCATGCAGATCCCCCCTACTCTGCCTCTGTTTTCAGGGCGGCGCGCTGAAGGTGCGAGAGATCCGCGCATCCCGATTTGGCAAGATTGAGAAGCTGCATAAATTCCTCTTCGCTGAACGGGGTCATTTCGGCCGTCCCCTGAATTTCGACGATCCCGCCGCTTCCTGTGATCACGAAATTCGCGTCCGTTTCCGCGTTTGAATCCTCGGCGTAATCGAGATCCAGAACCGGCGCGCCCTGATAGATCCCGCAGGAGATTGCGGAGACCGTATCCCGTACCGGAGAGGCTTTGATCGCGCCGACGCGCCCAAGATGTTCGAAGGCCAGCGACATCGCGACAAAGCCGCCGGTAATCGCGGCCGTCCGGGTTCCCCCATCGGCCTGAATGACGTCGCAATCGATCCGCATCTGACGTTCGCCCATGGCTTGCAAATCAACGGCCGCGCGCAGAGCCCGCCCGATCAGACGCTGGATTTCCTGCGTCCGGCCGGATTGCTTTCCTTTTGCGGCTTCCCGGTCGACACGCTGCGCCGTCGCGCGGGGCAGCATTCCGTATTCCGCCGTGACCCAGCCCTTGCCGGAGCCTTTCATCCAGCCGGGGACTTTTTCCTCTGTGCTGGCCGCGCACAAAACGTGCGTATCGCCGAATTTGACCAGACACGATCCTTCGGCGTATTTGGAAACGTTTGTCTCAAGTTCAATATGGCGCAGCGAATCCGCCGATCTCCCGGATGGTCTTTTCATGTCAATGCCCCTTTCATATCCTGTCGTGTCATGATTTTTCGGGAAGCCTAAGGCCTGCGGAGAAAATGTCAATTTTTTCGAGACGGGCGGCGGTTTTATTCTATATAATACCCGCATGATCAGGCGAACGGACACACAGCAAGAGCGCGAAGACGAGGTCTTTTATCGAGCTGCCGAGCATTTCTCAAGAACGGGGCGGCCGGCCGCGTCGAAGGATATTGCCGACCAGATGGGCCTGTCCTCCGCGACGGTCCGCAATATTTTTGCACGGCTCGAGGAACAGGAGCTGATCTGCAAACTTCATACATCCGGCGGGCGCGTTCTGACGTTAAAGGGTTTGCGGCGTTATGCCGGAAAGTTGCTTCAGGCCAGCCGCCTTGACGAGCGCACACGCGCGGAAATTGCCGGCAGATGGGAGCGCGGTGTCTCCCCCGAAGATATCCTCCAGACGGCCGGACAGATTCTGGCGGAGCTCTCGGCCTGCACGGCCCTCGTGATTTCGCCCAAACAGAGCAGGCCGCTCCAACAAATCCAGTTCGTCCGGATTGACGACGGCCAGACCCTTGTCGTGCTCATGTTCAAAGACGGCACATACGAAAACCGGATGACGGACACGCCGAAAGACCTGACACAGGACGATTTGACAAGGGCGGCAAATTACCTGAACGCGAATCTTGAGAACAGCACGCTCGCGGAGCTTCGCGAACGCGTGACACAAGACCTCCGGGAGATCGAATCGGAATTTGGAGAGATCACCGCCGCCCTGATCGAAAAAGGCGTCCGGATTTCCCTGACCGACCTGCCTTTGGAAGACGGCGGACATCTGATCCTGCGCGGTCATGTGCATTTGCTCGACAACGCCAGGGTTCAGAAAGATATCGAAAATGCGCAGGCCTTGCTTGCCTATCTGGAAGAGCGGAAAAATACGGCCCGCATTCTTGAAAAAATTTCGCCCGGTGACGAATTGCAGATCCTCGTCGGAACCGGAGAAGAGCATGATTCGGCGCCCGCCGGGTGTTCGCTCATCCTGGCGCCGTACAAAGGCCCGGGAGAGCGTCCTCTCGGCGTGGTCGGCGTCGTCGGCACGCATCCCCGGATTGACTACGGACGGGTGATCCCGATTATCAGTCACACATCGCAGATGATGTCAAAATGGGCCAAAGGCCCTCAGTAACAGGAACAATCAATCATGAGGACGTCCCGACTACATCAACACCTTCCTGGCGCGGCCTTCGTCGGCCTGCTCGTTCTGGCTCTGGCCGTCTGTCATGTGAAGAGCGCCGCAGCGCAGGACGGAAACGTTCGCGTGACCCATCCGTCCTACAGGAGCACGTTATCCGGAGTTCAGCATCCTTCATATCATGAAACCGTGCAGGGCGTCGTTCATCCGTCCTACAGAAACACTCTGTCCGGGATTTCTCATCCCTCATACAGAAATTACGGGGACGCCCCACAGGCACAGAGGATTCCCGGAGACACGCCACCGCCGGAGGATCGCGGCGAGCATGACGTCTCTGCCCCGCCATCATCCACGCCGCTTTTCATGCCAGAATATCTGGAGATATCTCTTCAGACGCCTGCCCCTGAGGACTTGCAGGGTATAATACTGAATTTCAGTCTGCCGACGGGCGCCGCTCAATGTCGTCAACTCGGAGAGTTAATCCTGAGAAAATGGAAAAGCGCCCGTGAAACCCCCTACCTGAATATCACAGTAGACGGTTTTGTGGACAAAACCCCGCCGCCGCCTGCATGTCCAGCGTCATCCGCAGATCCGTCCGGCGGGCTCCTGATCACAAAAAAGGATCTTGAAGATATCACTCAAATCCATATTCATATCAGACACGCCATTGAGCGTTACAACATTTTCTTCGACGGCCGAAGTCTTTCAATTGAACCGGAAAATGCACTCAGGACAGGGCCGGAAACCGATTTACGCCGATCCGCTGCGGGAGAAGACAACAGCCCCTTTTTCCACTGGTTCTACCCGCCGAATACCGTTGTTCTGTTTGTACCGCAATCGCAAGGCCCCGTTCCGGAACAGGCTTTCAAAACAGCAGCTTTCTCTGCCAATCTGCGTCCTCTGGACATGGCTCTTCCCGGCTTTTCACAGCCGGCTTCCGGGATGCGCTATTACGCGGTTGATCCGTCCGGCCGTCTTGCAGCAACAGATGCCCCCTCACAAGTCGGATTGATCCGGATTTCAGATACAAGGGCACAGGACCAGACAAAATTATACGGACAAAATAATGCCTGGGGACTTTACGCGCGCCCTCCTGCGCCCTATGAATAATTCCAATCCAGCAACCGAAGATCAGGGAATGACAGGAGACCCATGCAGAATCATCAGCAGGAAAAAGCACAGCCACAGCAGCAACCGGACGCGCCGGACGAAAACATAGAGCAGAATTCCGCCGCGCCGCAGGAGCCCCCTGCACCGGAACCGGAGCCGGAGCCGGAGCCCGCGCCCGCACCGGACGAACTTCAGGCGCTCCGCGATGAACTGGCCGCCGCGAAGGACCGGATGTTCCGCGCGCTGGCCGATGCCGAGAACACGCGCAAGCTGGCCGCCCGCGAGCGGGACGATGCGCGCAAATATGCGCTCTCCGGCTTTGCGCGGGACCTCCTCGACGTTGCGGATAATTTCCACCGGGCGATCGAGGCCATCCCGCCGGATCTCCTTGAATCGGACGCACGGATCAAAAATATCGTTGTCGGGATCGAGACCGTTGAAAAAGAAATGCTGAAAACATTCGGCAAGCACGGCATTCAAAAAATCGAGCCGATGGATGAAATTTTCGATCCGAATTTCCACGAAGTCATGTTTGAAGCCCCCGTTCCCGGGAAACCTGCGGGAACGATCATCCAGCTTGTCGAGCCGGGCTATGTCATCAACGACCGCCTGCTCCGCCCGGCGCGCGTCGGTGTCGCCAAAGCGGACCCGAATGCGGAAAGCGGTCAACCGCCCAAATCCCCGCGACTGGACACGGAGGCGTAAGCCCAATCAACCTGAACTATGGATAAGAAGCAACATAAAATCTTATAAATCAACGTTATTCCGGCGAACGCCGGGATCACGGTTACTCTCATGTTGCTACAACTTATTATTATTCGTAATTCAGGATACAACAGATAGAGCAATCATAAAACGCCCCGGCTGCGCAACGCCGCCTTCGGATCAAGAACCGAATAAAGATCGTCTGTAATCCGCGGTTCGATCTCCTGCAGCGCCGCCAAATGCAAGGCATCCAGCGCGCATTTCCGCCCCCCGGCCTCGCCTCCCGCGTTCCCTTCCGCCAATCTCACAATCCGGCCGGTCACGTGATGCGCCTCCCGGAACGGCATATCAAGCTCCCGAACCAGCCAATCGGCAATTTCCGTCGCCGTCGCATACCCATCCGCCGTTGCCTGATACATCCGGACGGAATCGAACGCCGCGCTCTCGATCATCCCCGCCATTGCATCCAGACACAGACACAACGTATCAAAGCTCTCAAAGACCGCGGTTTTATCCTCCTGCATGTCCTTGTTATACGCCAGAGGAAGAGCCTTCATCACAGTCAGAAGCTGCACGAGATTTCCGTTCAGCCGCCCGGTTTTCGCCCGGACGAGCTCTGCCGCGTCAGGATTTTTCTTTTGCGGCATGATAGACGATCCCGTCGACCACGAATCGGAAAGCCGGACAAATCCGACATGCGGACTGGACCAGTAGACAATCTCCTCGGCAAGACGGGATAAATGCACCCCGCACTGCGCACAGGCGAACAAAAACTCGGTGGCAAAATCCCGCGCGGAAACCGCATCCATCGAATTGCGCATCGCCCCGGAAAAGCCAAGCTCCCGCGCCGTCCACTCCGGATCGGTCGGAAATCCCGTCCCGGACAAGGCGCACGCTCCCAGAGGAGAGAAATTATGCCGGGACGTACAATCCTCGAATCGGGAAGAATCCCGGGACAGCATCTCGGCATAAGCCTCCAGATGCATCGCAAGCGTCACAGGCTGGGCGACCTGAAGATGCGTATAGCCCGGCATAACCGTGTCTTTATGCGCCTGCGCACATGTCGCGAAAACAGTCCGGCACGCGGAAATTTTCGTCACAAGGGTCTGGCAGGCTTCCCGAACCCAGAGACGAAAATCCGTCGCGACCTGATCGTTACGGGAACGCGCCGTATGGAGCTTCCCCGCAACATCTCCGATAAGATCTTTCAGCCGCCCCTCGATATTCATATGAATATCTTCAAGATCCGTGCGAAACTCAAAATGCCCGGCCTCAATCTCGGCCGTGACACGATCGAGCCCCGCCAGAATGGCCGCCCCGTCCTCCGCGCTCAAAATCTTCTGACGCGCCAGCATCCGGCAATGCGCCTTCGATCCGGCAATATCCTGCCGCCACAACCGGCAATCGACACCGATCGAGGCATTGATCTCGGTCATCAAATCCGCGGGGGCGGACTCAAAACGCCCGCCCCACATGCTGTTGCTGTCCTTCCGGACACCGCTTTCCTTTTCCGGTTGATCGGACATGCTCATGCTTGCGACTCCGTCTTTTCGTCATGATATTTCTTGCGAAGAGTCTGAAGGATCGCACTATGCGCCTTCAACCGGACGGCATTAATTTTGATAAAGCCGTCCGCATCGATCTGGTTGTATCCGCCTTCAATATCCATCGACGCAAGATCCTCGTCATAAAGAGACGTCGGCGACGTCCGGGCAATCGGATACGCGACCCCTTTATAGAGCTTCACCGTCACGGTGCCGTCAATATATTCCTGACTTTGCTTGACAGCCTTCATAAGAAAATCCATCTCCGGAGAGAACCAGAACCCGTTATAGATCAACTCGGAAATCTTGGTCGCCAGCATATCCCGCAACCGCATAACTTCGCGGTCCATCGCAATTCCTTCAAGATCCCGCAACGCATGAAACAGGATCGTCCCGCCAGGCGTCTCATAAACTCCCCGGGATTTAATCCCGACAAACCGGTTTTCGACCATATCCAGCCGCCCGATTCCGTGCTTCGCACCCAGCGTATTCAAATACGCGAACAACGCCAGCGGATCGGTCTCTTCGCTCTGGTCATCCAGATTGACAACCTTGACCGGCATGCCATGATGAAAAGTCAGCGCAATGGTCTCCGGCTGGTCGGGCGCGGCTTCCGGAGCCACCGTCCGGGAATAAACGCTTTCCTCACAAACCTTCGCCGGATCTTCGAGAACCCCGGCTTCATGAGAAATGTGTAACAGGTTGTCATCCTCTGAATACGGCTTGGCCCGGCTGGCCGTCACGGGAATCTGATGCGTATCGGCGTAATCCAGCATATCCTGCCGCCCTTTGAACTGCGCAACAAATTCCGGCATTTTCCACGGAGCCAGAACCTTGATATCAGGCTTGAGAGCATAGTAGCTCAATTCAAACCGAACCTGATCGTTCCCCTTCCCGGTCGCGCCGTGAGAGACGAATCCGGCCCCTTCTTTCTCTGCAACCTCAATCTGGGCCCTGGCGATCAAAGGCCGCGCCAGCGACGTCCCGAGGAGATAACGTCCCTCATACATCGCATTGGCGGAATACGCCGGATAAATATAATCCGTCACAAATTCCTTCTTGAGATCCGCGATATAGACATTCGACGCCCCGAGCTTCAGAGCCTTTTCCTTTGCCGCGGCAAAATCCTCTTTCTGGCCGACATCGGCCATAAAGGCCACGACGTCATGGCCCTGCTCGATAAACCATTTCAAAATGACCGAGGTATCCAGTCCCCCTGAATAGGCCAGTACGATTTTTTGTTTCTCACTCATTGGCTTTCCTTTCTTTTGTGTTTGTGTCGTAAAATTCCGGATTCAAGACATAAAAATAGAGGCTCCTGATAAATCAAAGAGCCTCTGCCATTTCTCTAAAGATCGCGTTCACGCCTGGCGTATCACGCACCTTCGATCAGCCGTCGGCCCGCATGTCATGCCACGGCGTCGCCGGGAAAACAGATTCCCGCCCGATACGTTCATCGTTTTGAATGTCCGATCAGAAACGATCGTCTTCATAACCGTTCTCGCTCCGCTTGACTGTTTCAATGCACCAACGTTCCAGCTTCGATACTCTCACCGCTTTCATAAGCTCATGTCAAGATTTTTCTCCGTACAGCTTACCATCCTTGTCATCGATTTAAATTCTGTGTAATAAATCTGGAATCGTGAAACCGGACACCCTATATAACTACCTGTCCGGGAGGGATGCCCACAGCGGGAACCTCACGACAATGGGAAGAATAGCGGTGCCGTTGCGGGCCGCCTAATCGTTTGCCAAAGGAGAAAAGAACTATGAGCAAGATTATCGGTATTGACCTTGGGACGACAAACTCCTGTATCGCCGTGATGGACGGCAAGGAGCCCAAAATCATCGAAAACAGCGAAGGCGCACGAACGACTCCGTCGATGATCGCCTTTACAAAAGACGGCGAACGCCTCGTCGGCCAGCCGGCCAAACGTCAGGCCGTTACAAATCCGGATGCGACGCTGTTCGCGATCAAACGTTTGATCGGCCGCCGCTTCAAGGATGCCGAAGTTCAGGACATGATCAAAAAAGCACCGTACAAAATCGTCGAGGGCGATAACGGTGACGCATGGGTCGAAGTGGACGGCGAAACCTACGCCCCGTCCCAGATCTCGGCCATGCTTTTACAGAAATTAAAAGAATATGCCGAAAGCTACCTCGGAACCCCCGTCGACAAAGCCGTCATCACGGTCCCGGCCTATTTTAACGACCAGCAACGCCAGGCCACAAAAGACGCCGGTAAAATCGCCGGGCTCGACGTCCTGCGGATCATTAACGAACCGACAGCCGCAGCCCTGTCCTATGGTCTGGACAAAAAGAAAAGCGGCATTATTGCCGTCTATGACCTTGGCGGCGGAACCTTCGATATTTCCGTGCTTGAAATCGGGGACGGCGTCTTCGAAGTGAAAGCCACGAACGGGGATACCTTCCTGGGCGGTGAAGACTTCGACCTGCGGATCATCGATTATCTCGCCGACGAATTCAAAAAAGAGAACGGGATCGACCTGCGCGACGACAAACTCGCGCTCCAGCGTCTGAAAGAGGCCGCGGAAAAAGCGAAGATCGAGTTGTCCAGCGCCACGCAAACGGACGTGAACCTGCCCTTTATCACGGCGGACGCCTCCGGCCCGAAACACCTGAACATCAAACTGACCCGCGCGAAGCTCGAGTCCATCGTCGAAGACCTGATCAAAAACACGATCATCCCGGTCAAGGCGGCCCTGAAAGACGCAGGCGTGAAAGCCTCCGACATTGACGAGGTCGTGCTGGTCGGCGGGATGACCCGCATGCCGAAAATCATTGAAACGGTGAAAGACTTTTTCGGGCGCGACCCGCACAAAGGCGTGAACCCGGACGAGGTCGTTGCAAACGGCGCCGCCATTCAGGGCGGAGTCCTGCAGGGCGACGTGAAAGACGTTCTCCTTCTGGACGTCACCCCGCTTTCTCTGGGGATTGAAACCCTCGGCGGCGTCTTCACACGCCTGATCGACCGGAACACGACGATCCCGACCAAAAAGTCCCAGACCTTCTCAACGGCGGAAGACAACCAGAACGCCGTGACGATCCGGGTCTTTCAGGGTGAAAGGGAAATGGCCGCGGACAACAAGATGCTCGGCCAGTTCGATCTGGTCGGGATTCCCCCTGCCCCGCGCGGCGTCCCGCAAGTCGAGGTCACGTTCGACATTGACGCGAACGGGATCGTTCACGTCTCTGCCAAAGACAAAGCCAGCGGCAAAGAGCAGAAAATCCGCATTCAGGCCGCCGGCGGCCTTTCCGACGCGGATATCGAGCAAATGGTCAAGGACGCGGAAAGCAACGCGGACGCCGACAAAAAACGCCGTGAGCTGGCCGAAGCCCGCAATCAGGCCGAAACAATGATCCACTCCACGGAGAACGCGATCAAGGATCTCGGCGACAAAGTCCCGGCCGATGAAAAACAGGCCGCAGAATCCGCAATCGCCGATCTGAAATCCGCGCTGGACGGCGAGGACAAGGACGCGATTGAGGAAAAAACGCAGGCCCTGATGCAGGCGAGCATGAAAATCGGCGAAATGGCGTATCGTCAGGCACAGGAAGACGACACGGACGAAGCCGCGCAGCCGGAAGCCGCCGAAGAAGAAACGTCCTCGTCATCTTCCCGCAAACAGCATGCCGACGCCGACGATGATGTGGTGGACGCCGACTTCACCGAAGTCGATGACAACGGAAAAAAATAAAAACCTGAGCCATAAAACCGCAGAGGCGCAGGAAACGCAGAGAAAACAGTATCGTCATTCCCGCGAAGGCGGGGATGACGCAAAAAGGAAGAACTCTGCGTTCTCTGCGCCTCTGCGGTTAAAAATCGTTTTTAATTTCATCTGGTTATATCCTATGTTCGGAGAATGACGGACAAAAGGTTTTTGAACCATGGAGACAAATTACAAAATCGCCTACCTCGCGGATCACCCGGAACATATCGAAACGGTGGGCCGCTGGTACTGGGAACAATGGGACAGATATGAGGGCTGGGACATTGAGAGCTCTATCGCCTACGCGCGCGAAGGAACCAACAAAGACAAGCTCGACATGACCCTGATTGCCCTCAACGACAAAAACGAATGCCTGGGCACAATCCAGCTCATGCAAAAAGGATTTTGCCCGGGCTATGACGATTTAACGCCCTGGGCCGGCGGGTTTTATGTCGCCCCGCCCAGGAGAGGCGGACGTCTTGCGTTCCAGTTGCTCTCGCATTTAAAAAGAGAAACCGCGCGTCTGGGAATTCGGACCTGCTATGCCTTTACATCAAGTTTGCACCGCCTGTTTTTAAGAAACGGCGGACGCGCAATCGGAGACGGCTTTTATGCCGGGAAAAACGTTACCGTTTATGAATTTGAACCTGTGCAAAGCCATGGAACACAAGATTCCTGAAATGCCGGAGGGCGTCGCCGCGTTCGTGCGGGACGTATCCGAAAAAGCGGACATCCGGCGCATTCTCCTCTTCGGCTCCCGCGCACGGAGAGACGCCGCGGAGCGTTCCGACTACGACATCGCCATAGAGGCACCGGAAATGTCCGAAGACGCATGGATCAAAATAGAGCATATGGCGGAAGACGCGCAGACGCTGTATAAAATTGACTGCCTTCGGTACGAAACGGCACCCGAAGACCTGAAACGTAATATTTTAAAGGACGGGATTGTTCTTTATGAACGCGCAAATTGAAACGGATTTAACAAAACTCAACCGGGCAATAACACGTCTGGAAGAGGTCATGTCCTGGCCGGACTCGCATGACGGACGGGTTGAGGCCGCAATCCAGTGCCTTGAATTCGTGGTCGAGCTATACTGGAAATTGCTCAAACACATGCTTTACCACGAAGGCATACCCGCCCAGACACCTCGGGAAGTCTTTCGCGAAGCCTTCACCGCCGGACGGATTGGGGATGAGGACATCTGGCTGCGCATGCTAAGAGACAGAAATCTCAGCTCGCACACTTATAATGAAGATCTGGCACAGGAAATACTTGGACGTATACCGGATTACCTTCCCGTGATCCGCACAACGTTCGAGGCACTCAACGACCGGGCAGAACAAGAGGATCAGAAATAAACGATGGCAGACGGCATGAAGAAAGACTTTTACGAACTTCTGGGCGTTCAGAAAAACGCGGATGCAGCCGAGATCAAGAAAGCATACCGCAAGCTCGCGATGAAATATCACCCGGACCAGAACCCGGACGATCCGGACGCCGAAATGCGCCTGAAAGAAATCAACGAAGCCTACGACGTCCTGAAAGATCCTCAAAAACGCGCGGCTTACGACCGGTTCGGCGCGGCCGCGTTCGACGGCTCCATGGGCGGCGGCCCCGGGGGCCCCGGAGGAATGGGTGGAATGGGCGGCATGGGCGGTGCCAGTGCCTTCTCCGACATTTTCGAAGACATGTTCGGCGAGTTTATGGGCGGCATGGGCGGCGGCGGCGCGCGGCGCAGAAGCTCCGGTCCGGTGCGCGGCGCGGACATGCAGTACACAATGGATATCTCTCTTGAAGATGCCTATATCGGAAAAGAGACGACGATCAAAATCCCGACGATGGAAACCTGTAGCGCCTGCAACGGATCCGGGGCCGAGCCGGGCACGAGCGCAGAGACCTGTCCGACCTGCCACGGCACAGGACGCATGCGCATGCAACAAGGCTTTTTCACGATTGAGCGCACCTGCTCGACCTGTAACGGCGAAGGCCGGATCATGCGCGATCCATGTAAAAAATGCGGCGGCGCAGGCCGGATCCGCAAGGAAAAGACGCTCAAAGTCCGGATTCCCGCCGGTGTGGAAAGCGGCCGCCGCATTCGTCTGGCCGGCGAAGGCGAAGCGGGCCTGCGCGGCGGGAGCCACGGAGATCTATACGTCCTGCTCAACATCCGTCCGCATAAACTTTTCCGGCGGGACGGCGCGGATCTCCATTGCCGGGTCCCGATCCCGATGACGCGCGCCGCACTCGGCGGCAAAATCGACGTGCCCACCATCGACGGCAAAAAGATCCAGCTCACAATCCCGGAAGGCACGCAAAACGGACAAAAATTCAGGATCAAGGACAAAGGGATGCCGATCCTGCGCTCCGACGCGCGTGGAAACCTCTATATCGAGGCTGCAATCGAAATTCCGGTCAATCTGAACAAGAAGCAAAAAGAACTGCTCAAACAGCTCGATCAAAGCACAGGCGGCTCTGCAGCAGGCAGGCACAGCCCGGAATCCAGCGGATTTTTCTCCAAGGTCAAAGATTTGTGGGATGATTTGAGCAGTTAGGTTAAGATCACAACACAAAAACAGAAACGCGGAGACATGCGCCATGGAAAACGAACAGAACACAACGGGAAACAGCCAAAGACTTAAACTCGGCGTTCTGGGCGTTCAGGGCCGGGTCTCCCAGCTCATCGTCCGCGAAATCAGACAACACCCCGAGCATCCCGATTTTATCCTGCAAGGCGCGACGGTCGCGCCCGGATCGCCCGCCGCCGGACAGGATATTTCCGGATTGTGCGGCCTCCCCCCCTTCGGCCTGCGCGCGACAGACGACGTCGAAACCGTTTTCAACGCCTGCGACGTCCTGATCGATTTCACACTGCCCGATGCAACGATGAACCACATCGCACTCGCCGGCCGGACGGGCAAAGCGCTGGTTATCGGCACGACAGGCCTGACCGAAGATCACGAGAACGCCTTGATGGAAGCCGGAAAAACGGCAACAATCGTCCGCGCCCCCAATATGTCGGTCGGCGTAAACCTTCTGATGGCACTGGTTAAAAAAGCGGCTGCGGCCCTCGGCCCGGAATTCGACATCGAGATTTTTGAATCCCACCACCGGAACAAAATTGACGCCCCTTCCGGAACCGCCCTCGCCCTCGGACAAGCCGCAGCAGCTGGACGGAATGTTGATCTCAACGAACAAGCTGCCTGGGCGCGGCACGGCAATACGGGTCGCCGTGAAACCGGAACGATCGGCTTTTCGGTGCAACGCGGCGGCGACATCGTCGGCGAACACACCGCCAGTTTTCTGGGAACGGGAGAACGTCTGGAACTCACACACCGCGCCACTGACCGGGCCCTGTTCGCAAGAGGGGCCCTCCACGCCGCAAAATGGGCCGCGGCCTGCCCCGACAACGGCCTGTTTTCCATGCAGGATGTGATTGAAATACGGCAATCGCCTGAGGTTATGAATACCAAAGTCGTAAAAATGCAACCCATTGAAAAACAATGAAATCGTCATCCTCTGCGAAGGCAGAGGATCCATTTCGAAGCCCGCGCCGACGGATAAATGGATCCTCCGAACAAGTCGGAGGATGACGGAATTTAATTATATCAACAAGTTATGACTCATACATTCGCCCTTTCAAGAGTGAAGTGCACGGGGAGGGGATTGAGCGGACGCGCCGTGGAATCGTTCTTGGGGCGTGTTAAAATCGAGCACTTTTCTTGGTCTG
>JANQFU010000054.1 GCA_028277665.1 Alphaproteobacteria bacterium
CTCCTTGTGAATCAAATACATCTCATTGAATCACAAAGAAATCAGTCTGTGAATCCGGAAAATTAGCTCGTTAGACGAATTTGAGGACACTCCCTAGAAAAAATCTGGGGCTCGCTCTGTTTGGTCTGAAGAGATATCCGGAAGCAATAAGTTACCTTGAAAGAGTATTGGAGGACTCATACGATCTGGATCCGGAATGCCTGGAATCATTCTTGATGGTTTGCATTTATGATCTTCAGGAAGGCAAGGCAATTCATGAATTTAGGAAAGCCTTTCGGCAACACGGAGATTTACCGGCGGGAATCAAGCTCTCATATATTCATGCTTTGGTTAGCCTCGGCCGGTTTGAAGACGCCGGAAAATTTATGTCTGGATGGGAAAAGCGCTCAAATACTTACGATGAGGATGACGGCGCCGAAAAATTAGCCATCTTTGCAGGATATATCTCTGTCACGGATCTGAGGAATGCCGAACGGGTCTTCCGAACCCTGAATAAGGATGATTGTAACAACCCCGTAATATTGTTAACGGCTGCCCGAATGTACAAGGATATGGGGCGTTTTAAAGAGGCGTTGACCATTGTAAAAAAACTCATTGCCCTGCAACCGGCTGATCCTGAATTATGGCAGAAAGTTTCGAGCTTCGCTGGATATACAGGAGATCCACGGCTGGCAAGAGATGCCTGGCAGCGCGTGACACAAATTGTCCCCTCTGCAATGTGCATAGACCCTGTAATGAGGGCGATGTATTTTTCGCCAGGCGATCCGGATTCAGGGATAACCTCCAAAAGTTTTCAGATAGCTGCGGCTGCGGTCATAAAAGGCACAACGCGTGAAAATGTTGAGGCTTCTCATAAAAAAACAAAACCTCTGCGAGAAACTGACGCGCAGGCGGATATCGGTGAAAAGCCTCAACTTTTTGAGGGGATTCTGGATCTCAGATTGTCCCCTAAGAATGAGCGGGTTGCGGTTCTGGAGATGGGAGGCCTCTATCGCGCAGGCTTGACCGGTTATGCGAGGGCTTATGGATATGATCTTATAACAAGACATCTCGACGCTTTTCACAACGCCCTTCAGCGGCAATGGTGGGCGTACGGTTCAACTCACGGATTTCGACTGATGAGACCCAACATTATACCGCAATTTAATGACTATCTACGGGGCGGCACCGAGGAGAAACTCGTCATCAGTTGCGCGAATCTGGCTTTCATTGCATGTACGGAGTATAAGGACGCTCTTTTCTTCCGTGTTGCCGGGAATCCGGTTTTGAGGCCCTACATTCCCAAGACTTGTGTACTTCCGCTCTCGCGCGATGGTATCGGACGGATCGGAGATGAAATCACAGATGAATGGGGTGAATATGTCGTCGTCAAGCCTGTAGATCAACTTCATGGAAACGGTGTCACCGTTTTGCCAAGAGCGGAACTCGGAACTTTCTTAGAGCGCATTCTTGGGTGTTACCAAAATGACGAGCCGATGGATGGAACATCTTTGGATTACTGGCGGACAAACGGCTATCCGAATATTGTCGTTCAGGAACTCGTCTCCTCGGATCCTGTCTTGTGCGACGACGGCGTTCAACGTGACGGCACAATGCGAATGGCTTTTTCTGTTGTTTTGGGTGGATTCGGAGAAGTTACTGGCGTCAAATGTCATGGGGCATACTGGAAGTTACCCGGACACGGGGTCGACTCGCAGGATATTCAGGCCAGAACGGTTTCACTGGCGCCAACGAAAATCGGGCAGACCTGCCACGCGGCTTTTCGGGCCCAGCCATTGTCAGCCCGTGTCTCTCCTGAGGATTTTGCGTTTGCAGAAAGTCACCTGACCACGTTTTTGAGGGAATTCTCGAAAAGTTTGACACGAACGCCTGAAGATTATGTCCGGGACCTTATATCGCAAATGCAGGACGGCAGCGAGGAGCAGCAGGCATCCGCGCTTGTGCGTGCAGTGGAGTCCACGACGGGGGATGTAACGAGATATCTCCTTCCGGATTCTCTTTCCCGTGCCTGTACGAAATCTATAAGAGATCTGATAGAAAACTGTCCGGAAAAGGCAGGGCCCGCCGCAATTCGAAGAATGTTGGATACGGCCGAAAATCTCAGAGTGATTAACACGATGCGTCAGTATGCAGACACACGACGCATCGGAAGATCCGGACTAATTTTTGAAATCAGTTGATCACCCAAGCTTTGTCTTCAAAATCTCGTTCACGGCCTGCGGGTTCGCTTTGCCCTGGGTCTGTTTCATGACCTGGCCGACGAAGAAACCGAAGAGCTTGTCTTTTCCGCCTTTATAGGCCGCGACGTTGTCCGGATTGGCGGCGAGGATTTCATCAATGACGGCCTCAATCGCTCCGGTATCCGTGACCTGTTCGAGGCCTTTGTCCTCGACAATCGCGGCGGCGTCCTTGCCGGTTTCGAACATCTCGGCGAAGACGTCCTTGGCGATCTTGCCGGAGATCGTTTCATCCGAGATCAGGTCGATCAACCCGCCGAGTTGCGGGGCGGAAATCGGGCTTTCCTTGATCGATTTCCCGTTTTTGTTGAGAAGGCCGAGAAGTTCGTTAATCACCCAGTTTGCGGCGAGTTTTGCGTCCCGTCCTTTGGCGACATCCTCGAAATAGGCGGCCCGGGCGCGTTCGCTGATCAGGACCGAGGCGTCGTAAAGGCTCAGCCCGTAATCTTTAATGAACCGGTGTTTTTTCTCGTCCGGGAGTTCGGGAAGCGTCTCCTTGATCTCGTTCACCCACTCGCTTTGCAACGTGACGGGCAGGAGGTCCGGGTCCGGGAAGTAGCGGTAATCATGCGCTTCTTCCTTGGAGCGCATGGAGCGCGTGACGCCCTTGGCCGGATCCCACAGGCGGGTTTCCTGCGCGATTTTTCCGCCGCCTTCGATAAGCTCGACCTGACGCTGGGCTTCATAGGCAATGGCCATCTGGACGGCCTTGATGGAGTTTACATTCTTGATCTCGCAGCGCGTGCCGAGCTTGTTTTCGCCCATCGGCCGGACGGAGAGATTCACGTCGGCCCGCATCGAGCCTTCCTCCATGTTCCCGTCACAGGTTTCAAGATAGCGCAGGATCATCCGCAGTTTGTTCAGATAGGCCGAAGCTTCGTCCGCGCCGCGAAGATCCGGGCGGGAGACGATCTCCATCAGCGCGTTGCCCGAGCGGTTCAGATCGACATAGCTCTTCTTCGGGTGCTGGTCATGCAGGGATTTCCCGGCATCCTGTTCGAGGTGGAGGCGCTCGATCCCGATTTTCTTGATCGATCCGTCCGGCATGTCGATCTCGATCACGCCTTCGCCGACGATCGGGTGCTGATACTGCGAAATCTGATAGCCTTGCGGCAGGTCCGGATAGAAATAATTTTTCCGCTCAAAGACCGAATGCAGGTTGATTTTTGCGTTCAGACCGAGTCCGGTCCGCACGGCCTGCTCGACGCAATATGCGTTCAGCACGGGCAGCATGCCCGGCATGGCGGCATCAACGAATGAAACCTGTGAATTCGGCTCTGCGCCGAAAGCCGTCGATGCGCCGGAAAACAGCTTTGAATTCGAAATCGCCTGCGCATGGACCTCCAGCCCGATGACAATTTCCCACGTTCCGGTATCGCCTTTGACTGTCTCTGCCATTTTACTGATCTTCCTGAGTGATGGTTGGTGTGTCTTCCGGGATGTTTTTCCGCTCTTTTTCCTGAAACGCCGTCCCGGATCCGGACTGGTAACGTTCACGCAAACGATCCATCTTTTCCTGTTCTTCCTGACTCTGTTTTTCCCGTTCGCGTTCTTCAAGCATCTGTTTTTTGAACTGTTCGCGCACGCAGGTCAGAAGAGCGGTCTGGGAAATGTCCTGAAATTTCTGACTTTTAATCAGGGTGCCAAGCGGATTTCCGATCGCGCCCTGATCGCCCGCCTGCGTTTCGATCAATTGCGAGCCGTTTTCCGCGATAAAGCTCGAGACCTGGTCTGCAACACAGGAGCAAAACTTCTCCGGCTCCATCACTGCGCCGGAAATCTGCGGATCGCTTTTGCACCCCTGATAAAAGAGGTCATGTACTGGCGTGTGCAGGCAAGGCGCATAGACATTGGCCAGAATTTTTTCTTTCAGGTCCGGCGTGAAACGGTTGTCTCCGGCCGAAGCCGCGCCGAGATCGCTCTCCGTAATCGCCCCGGTTTCGAGCTGCGTGCGGACGCACTGACACAGATCCGTCTTCACGTCTTCGGTCAGCATGTATTTTCCATGACCAATATCCGATGAAAGGCATTGCTCATAAAATCTCTGTGTTTGCGATTCGGTCAGCGTCTCAGCCCGGGCAACATAAAAATAGCAAAGCCCTGCCAGTGATAACGAACAGCAAAATGCGACAAGCCGGATCCTGCGCATAATCAGGCAGCTCCCGTTTGAACAGATGACGGCATCGCGTTAAATCCGGCGGCACGCTCAATCGCCCGTGCGGTTTTGAGAACCGTCGCTTCATCCCACGGCTTGCCGATGACCTGCAGGCCGAGCGGGAGCCCCTCCGGCGTCAGGATCGAGGGAACGGACATCCCCGGAAGTCCTGCCAGATTAAGCGGAACGGTAAAGACGTCGTTCAGATACATGGCGATCGGATCGTCGTCATTTTCCCCGATCGGGTAGGCCGCGGACGGCGTCGGCGGCGTCAGGATCACGTCCACCTTCTCGAAGGCTTTCAGGAAGTCCTGCTGGATCAGGCGGCGGACGCGCTGCGCCTTGACGTAATAGGCATCGTAATACCCCGCCGAAAGCGTAAAGGTTCCGAGCATGATCCGGCGTTTGGTTTCGTCGCCGAAGCCGCTCGCCCGGGTTCTTTCATACATGTCCAGAAGCGTCTCCGGATCGTCATGCTCACGCAGGCCGTAACGGACGCCGTCAAACCGCGCCAGATTGGAACTCGCTTCCGACGGCACGAGAATGTAATAGGCCGGAAGCGCGTATTTCGTGTGGGGCAGGGAGATATCGACAACCTCTGCGCCTTGATCCTTGAGCCACTGCGCACCCTTTTGCCAGTTCTTTTCGATAATCTCCGGCATGCCTTCAACGCGAAACTCTTTCGGGACGCCGACTTTCAGGCCTTTGACATCGCCGGTGCGCGTTGCCGCAGGAAAATCAGGAACCGGAATATCGGCCGATGTGCTGTCTTTGGGATCGAAGCCGGACATGTTCTGAAGCAGGAGCGCGCAATCCTCAACCGTCCGCGCAAGAACACCGGCCTGATCGAATGAGGATGCGTAGGCGATAATTCCCCACCGGGAACAACGTCCGTATGTCGGGCGAATGCCGGCAATCCCGCACATGGCGGCCGGCTGGCGGATGGATCCGCCCGTATCCGTTCCGGTTCCGCCCATTGCCATGCGCGCGGCCACAGCCGCGGCCGATCCGCCGGAGGAGCCGCCGGGGATGAGATCGGTATTGTCCCCCTTGCGCTTCCAGGGGTTGATCGTGTTCCCGAAGGCGCTGGATTCTGTCGTCGTGCCCATGGCAAATTCATCCGTATTGGATTTGCCGATCATAACGGCCCCGGCGTTAAAGAGTTTATCCGTGACGGTTGATTCATAAGGCGGCACAAAATTATGCAGAATATTGCTCGCCGCCGTCGTCCGGACGCCTTTTGTGCAATACATATCCTTGATCGCCAGCGGAATGCCGTCGAGCGGTCCGGCTTCACCCTTTGCGCGGCGCGCATCCGAGGCTTTGGCCTGTTCGAGCGCGATCTCGGGGGTCTCGGTAATGAAGGCGTTCAGGTGACGCGCTTTCTCGGTGGCGTCAATATGCGCCTGAACGAGTTCAGCAGAAGAAAACTCTTTCTTTTCAAGGGATTCTATCGCGCTTTTAATGGTCAGATGTGTCAATTCGGTCATTGTCTACAGTCTTTTCTGTGATCTTGTTGTGCGGGACTCAATTCAATTGTCCGCTTGTTCAATGATTTTCGGGACGGTGAAATATCCGCTCTGCGCTTCGGGCGCGTTGGCCAGAATGGCACTCTGGATATTGCCGTCATTGATCTCATCCTGTCGTGATACCGGAGCGATATCGACGACGTTGGAGAGCGGTTCGACATTGCTGGTGTCCAGTTCGCCAAGCTGCTCGATCCATTCGAGAATTCCGCTAAGTTGCGGGGCAAATTTGTCCAGTTCTTCTTCCGTTACACGCAAGCGGGCGAGGGAGGCGACTTTACGAACGGTTTCCTTATCCATTGACATTTGCTTTAGAGTCCTTCGATGATGATCGTATCCATAATACCAAGACGTCATCCCGGCGAAAGCCGGGATCCAGTTTTTAACACGGTTATTTCGTAGTGAAAAAACGTTTCAGCTTTCTGGATCCCGGCTTTCGCCGGGATGACGCTGTGATAACAAGCTTTCGTTTTTTCTTTTTCCATCTTGGCGTAGTATTTACTATCACTCTCAAAAGAGGAGCGCAAGCACCGATGCCCGCCGGAATATTAAAGGATATGCTGTCGTCTTGCCCGAATGAGGGCGCGCTGATGGCGCTCGATCTCGGCTCGAAAACGATCGGCGTCGCCGTCAGCGATTCTGCGCGCAAAATCGCGATTCCGGTCACGACCGTCAAACGCACGAAATTCACAAAAGATATCCTCGTCCTTGCCGAGATGATCCGGGATTATGATGTGCGGGGCTATGTCCTCGGGTTTCCACTGAATATGGACGGCAGTGAAGGGCCGCGCTGTCAATCCGTGCGCCATTTTGCCGAAAACATGCATCATCACCCGGATATCTTCGGCCCCGCTCCGTGGATTGCCTTTCAGGATGAGCGGTTATCCACAGATACTGTGCATAACTTTCTGATCGAGTCTGTGGATATGTCAAGAACAAAAAGAAAACAGGTCGTCGATAAACTCGCCGCCCAGATTATCCTTGATTCTGCCCTCAGTTTTATCCACAGGAGTTGTGGGTGAAACTCCACGGGCCAAGGCCCGTGGTATCACTTTAGGTCAAGCTGCGCTTGTCCAGAATCTTCTTTTCCCTGGTTCTCAATATAGCGCTTAATAACACGTTCATCGATGCCCACTGTGCTAACGAACCATCGAACCATATGCCATCTGCCCCCCAATATGCTTTGCGCATATACTCAAATTTCTTCTTCATTAATCGTCCTGTGTGGGATTTAAATGTCCGCACCACATCACTCACACGCATCTTGGGGGGAATTGATAACAACATGTGCACATAATCAACGTCATGATTAAGCTCAAGAACCTCTACTTCCGGCAACATCTCATGGAAGCTCGTTACCAATTCCTGCAGATAGGCATATGATCCTGCATTGAAAATCTTTCGCCTGTACTTACTGGTAAGGACGAGATGATATTCACACCTGTACGCACAGTGACCTTGTTTCCTTAGCTTCATAAAGAAGATTCTGGACGCACTCCATCCACGGGGCAAGCCCCTTGGTTTTTACGTGCCTATAAAAGAAACCCGCCTATTTACATATATTTTACTTTTTTCCGTCATTCTGTTTATACGTAGATCACAAGACGGAGAAACTAAATGGCGGACGAAAATCAAGGACGAACAGATCGTGACGAAGATTTTTTTACAGGAGCATGGCGCGCAATTAGCGATGGAGTTGACGCGGCGGTAGAGGCCATTGGAGAAATTGGAGAAGAGGTTGAACCTCCGGCATGGAGTGATGCTTTGCCAAGGCATTCGGAAATAGTAATTCCGAATAGGCCGGGGTTGCCAACACAAGAATCAGCAGCAGAAGATATCACCGATTTTCTCGAAGAGGTCTGGGATGATTTGACCGGCGACGACGAGCCGGCTCGAACCGCCCAACCGGTTCCACCTTTGCGTCCTGAAACGCCGCCGCCGACCGCAGGCGCGGGAGGAGCATCTGACACAAAACACAATGCATTGGAACTCTGGTTTCTTGAAAATGTTCTGGGGGAAAAGGCTGGAGCGGATGAGCCGGCACGAAGCCGGGAGGCGCGCACTACGCCGCAACCTGTAGCACCTCCTCCGGCTGCCCGCCGGCCTGAGCCTCCGCAGAGAGAAAGAAACGGAGAGGAGGATTCCGGACACTGGTCTAAGAGATTCGCTTCGACGGAAGGGGAATTCACAGTTCCCGAAAAATTGTTTTTGGGTTTTTTAGGAATAGATGTTTCACAAGCTACTCCGGAATCTGCAGCCCCTTTACCGCCCGGGCAAAGACTTCCGCAGTCCGGAACTTCTTCTGCGCCATCATCCAGCGCGTGGGGACCGGATAGTCGAACGGAACATCCCGGTGGCGCCGCTCCGGGAAATCTCTCGAGAATCTTTGCATTAAGCCAGAATGTTGACGACAGGCTTGCTGTGAAATACCAAACCGAGGTTACGCAGAGATTTATGCGTGCTGCCGGGATCAATCCGGGACCGATCGACGGTATTCCCGGGCCGAAGACGCATGCTGCCATTCAGAAATTCCTTGACCAGAATGGCATGACGGGCGTTGAGGCAAGGGTCGGTCCGGAGCTTTTGGTGGCGATCGAAAAAGAACTTCATACTAATCCGGGTCTGCGGGCCCGGATGCAGGCGAGCGTTCGAGAAACTCTTGCTAACCCGAATGCGAGCGACGACGCCATGTCAGACGCTCGGGCCGTGCTAAAACTGGACGGACAGTTAGGGTCTATATCCTATGCTTATGAAGGTCCGTTCGGATTGCACTCAGCATCGGCGGATGCCGTCGGACAGGCCGCTGCAGAATTCTATAAACCGGCCGCGGACCAACAGGCGTCATTGAGCATGTAGGATAAAATCAGGGGTACCGGTAAAGGCTGTCTCCGTGTCGGCGGATCCAGCCTTTACCGCGTTCATAATCATCAGACAAATTCCGGCACAGCGCCCAGAAATCTTTTGAATGATTATGGTGCTGCAAATGGGCGGTCTCGTGGGCGACAACATAATCGATCACGTAGTCCGGTGCATAAACAAGGCGGCGGCTGAAGGACAGGGTTCCTTGGGAGGAACAGCTTCCCCACCGGGAGCGGGTCTCCCGTACTTGAAGCGCACTGAATTTCAGGCCCGCGGTCCCGGTCTTTTCTTTTGCTTTGGCTGTCAGCATTTCACGGAGCCTGTCATTCAAAAAACGCTTCAGGCGGCCTGTAAAGTCATCACGGGGCGTACGGATGTGCAGGACGTCATTCTCAAATTCGATATGCGTAACCCGTCCCCCGGTCCGGAGCACGTTCAGGGTACAGCTCCGCCCAAGGAGAGGCAGGGACATGCCGTGCTCGAAGGCGACGGGGCGCGGAAGACGGGAGATTTGCGTTTCAATCCATCCGAGATGCGAATCCACAAAATTCTGCACACGCCGAAGATTGTAGCGCGGCGGCAGACACAGGCGGATTTCTCCGCGTGCGGAATCGACACGTAGCGCAAAACGTCGCCGCCGGGGAGAAATATCAATCGATATGCGGTCCCGGAGGCCTTCCGGGAATACAGGAGTTTCAGGCATCCGGGGCGGCGACGGTTCTTTTCGTTTTGCGAACATGCGGTTTCATTGCAATATGAACTGGCTTTCTGAATTCATAATATATCGCAGGAAATGATGCTCGACAAATTCTGGATATCCGTTTTTGCTATTCTTTTCTCTCTTGCCGGGGGGGCTCTCCTCCATTTTTTTCAGAAGGCGCCCCCGGTTCCGGTCTTCTGGAAGGTTCTGAACGCCGGTCTCGGCGGGCTTGGCGCACGGATGAACCGCCCGCAGCGGCGCATCCCGGATCTTCGTTTCCGTGGCGTAGCCTATTATGTTTTTATTGCCGGGGCCGTTTTTCTTGCGCTCGGTATGCTGGATCGTGTTTCGGCACTTTACCCGCCGTGGGGGCTCCGGGCTTATTTGGCGCTTGAAACGGGGATTCTGGCTTCCTGTCTGTCCACAGGCGGTCTTTGGGCTTTGCTGTTTCGTCTTGGCGGCGGTTCTGCGGCATCCGGCCTGAACAGGGCGCTCGCGCGCGGGGCCGGTCTGGATCTGAGTGGCGCGGACGACTTCGCTCTGGCTAGAGGCGCGATATCATGGTCCGCGCGGATGCTCGTGTGCGCTTTTTTCGCGCCCGTTTTAATTTATCTCGTCATGGGGTTGCCCGGGGCGCTGCTTTATTCCTGCGCCGCCTGGATCGTTCATACGCATGCGCGGGGCGGGCTGGATAAAGGGTTTTCGTGGATTGCCGGGTGGATCGACCGCGTTCTGGGCGTTATCCCCGCCGTTTGTGCGGGCGGTTTTCTCGTCCTCGCGGCGGCGGTTGTTCCGTATGCGGGAATCTCAAGAGCTTTGGCCGGTTTGTTCAAAAGCGTCTCCGGCGGTGGCGCGCCGTATCTGCAGGGTGGCACGCCGCTGACGGTGCTTGCCTATGCGTTCGAGACGATGCTCGGCGGCCCGGCGCTCGGGATCGACGGCTATAAACGCGCCGATCAATGGGTCGGACCGGATGGAGGCGGGACCGCCGCCAGCGCAAAGGTTCCCCGGGTCATGATGGCCCGCGCGGCGTATTCGTATACGGTGTCTTGTGTGATTTTTCTGGCTTTTTTAGTCTTTTATGGGTGAACCGGACCCGCAATCATTGTCGCGGGGGGCGTATTTGTGCAGGATTCGCTGGAGCGTGCGGCGGTGCATTTTTAACCGGCGGGCGGTCTCCGAGATGTTTCGTCCGCATTGTTCGTAAATTCTCTGAATGTGTTCCCACCGGACCCGTTCGGCCGTCATCGGATCTTCCGGCGGCTCGGGAAGCTGGCTCATATCCGTCTGGAGGAGGGCGGCCGTAACGGTTTCCGCATCCGCCGGTTTGGAGATGTAATCGATGGCGCCCGCCCGGACGGCGGAGACGGCTGTCGCGATATTGCCGAAAGCCGTCAACATGACAATCCGGCAGTCCGGAAAACTCTTCTTGAGGGTTTCGACAACCGTTAATCCGTTACCGTCTTTCAAGCGAAGATCAATGAGCGCGAAATCGGGTTTATAGCGGTCCAGTTTCTCAAGTCCTCCAGCAATACTATTGGCCGTTTCGACTTCGAAACCGTTTTTTTCCATTGTTTTGCCGAGATAAGCAGCCAGAACGCAATCATCATCGACGATGAGCAATTTCCCGTGGTGTTCCAGAGCTTCGGCCGCCAGTCCCATTTAAACCCGCTTTTCTTCCGTGAATCATTTATTCCAGATGCGTTCTTTTGTCACTCTAAGCAATATCCGCGATTCGATCAATATCAACCCGCTGCCATGTCATGCTCACATACCCGCCCCGCGGTGTGTTCTTGAGCAGGATATCTCCACCGGACGCGGTCAGGAGATGCCAGGAGATAAACAGGCCAAGCCCCATGTTTCCCTTTGTTTTTTGAGGCTTTGGTGTGGGGATCTGAGGCGTTTTTATCCACCGGAGAATGCCCTCCGGGAAGCCGGCGCCGTCATCCTGAATGGCGATAGAAAATGTCATACGATCCCATGCACATGCGACAACGATGCGTTTTTCGGCATGCTGGAGCGCGTTCTGGATGAGGTTCCCGATCCCGTAGGTCATCTCGGGTGTTTTGGCGATCAGCGGCGTTTTCTCAGAACCCGTTTCGGGGAAGGTTTCAATAATGAGATCAATGTCGGGATAGAGCGTCTGATGCGGTTCGGCAATGGCGGTGATGAGATCCGCCGGAACCATCGGATCGATAATATCGTGTTCGTGTGCCTCGAAGCGGCGGGCGGCAAAATCCTGAAGAATGGTTTTGCAGCGTTCCGCTTGCTCGCTCAGAAGCGCGGCATCATCGCGAATATGTGGCATATCCGAAAGCTCTTTCTTTAGTGTCCGGGCAATCAGGGTGATCGTGTTAAGCGGCGAGCCAAGCTCATGCGCGGTGGCGGCGGCCTGCGCACCGAGGGAGGAAATTTTCTGCTGTTGCATGAGGGACAGTTGGGCGGATTGAAGGGCCGCGCCGAGTTTCCGGGCTTCGTCGGCCGTATGCCGGACGTAAAGGGCGGTCAGCCCGCAAGCAAGAACAAGAGCGCCGCCGCGTGCACATGCGGCGGGCGAAGAAAAATAAGGGAACGTCATTGCCGCAACGCAAAGAACGGCCAGAGCAGAGAGATAAAATGTGTAACGTGCGGGTAAAAGGAAGCCTGACACGGCCATAGGCGCGACCATAAGAAGGGCGAACGGATTTTCGATTCCGCCGGTCAGGTAAAGAAAGGCGGAATATTGCAGGACGTCAAAAGCAAGATATAAAAAGGCGTCCCTGTTCTCCAGCGTATGAACCCGGTGATAAATGAAGGCAAAAAGATTGAGGACCGCCGCCGCGGCGATTGTGCCGAGCGCGCCTTCAAAGGCAATCGTGAGAGGGAGAGCCTGTGTCGCAAAAAACAGAACGGAAATTTCCAGAATAATGGCAATCCAGCGAACCCGGATGAGGGTTCGGCTTCTGAGTCCGGTTCGAAAAAGAGACAAGAAAGAAAAGACAGTGTTCATTACATTGGAATGGTAACAGAGCCTTTGGAAGGAATCATCCGGAAAAGATGTTTTTATCCGATCAGTGCTTGACTTTCTCCGGATTTCTTGTGTATTGTCCCGCGACTTAGGATTTTATATGGAAGGAAAAAGCCATGAGCCGCCGTTGCATGATTACCGGGAAAACCCCTGTGAGCGGGAACAACGTGTCGCATGCCCTGAACAGAACGCGCCGCCGCTTTATGCCGAACATTCAGCAAACCACTCTGTTCAGTGAAGCGCTGAACCGGAACGTCAAGATGCGTCTGACGGCCAGAGGATTGCGGACAGTCGATCACAAAGGCGGTCTTGACGCTTTTATTCTGGGAACGGCGCTCACGAAGCTGGATCCGTCCCTGCGTCCCCTGAAGGCGCAAATTCAGGAAGCTCTCGCGAAAAAAGCCTCCTGAGTCTTTCTTGAAGGATAGAAAAACAAAAAAACGTCATCCCCGCGAAGGCGGGGATCTTTCAATTCTTTGTTTCTAAAAGATTCCCGCTTTTGCGGGAATGACGGAGTTTAACTATATCAATATGTTATTGTTTGCGCACGGTTTCAAGCGATTTCCCGTTGTAAACGCTGTTTTCTCTGCACATTTTTTCGGGTAGAGTGAGTCCTGTTTTTTTGCGGGTCCTGTCACAAGTGAGGAAGGATGTCCTCTTCTATTCTTGATGCCATGCAGATCCTGGCGGATTTGACCGACGATCATGCCGCATGGTTTTCCCGTGCCGTTCGGGGAGCCGTATATCCGGATTTTGGGGACGCGGAAGAAGGGGAGTCTCAAAAAAAGGATGATCTCCATTTTGCGCATATGATGGGGCAGCTCAGACAATCCGGTCTCTTTCCTGATGATGTGGTGTCCATGCTTGAAAGCCAGAAAGCGGCCATTGTCGAAAAAGCGCAAAGCTTTATCTGCGGGACGGAGGGACGGGGAGAGCCGGGAACGCCTCCGATCGAGAAAGAATTCTCCGCGTTTTTGGAAATGAACGAAACTTTCTTTGCGCGTCTGGCGCAGGCGGCGAAAGAAATCGTTGCAGAGAATAACGGTATTGACGATCTGACAGGTTTGCGCAGCAAGGCCGTCATGTTGCCGGAGATTGACAGGGAGCTGGAGCGAAGAGCACGACGCGGAAACCCGTTCGTTCTTATCTATGCGCAGGTTGATTCATATGAAGATCTGGAAAAGATCCCGGACGGGCCTGTACTGAGAGAGACAAAAAAGCGTTTCGCTGCCCTCATCAAAAAAGTGCTGAGGACATGCGACGATGTGTATCTTTATAGCGGTTTTTCCTATATTTTATGCCTTAAGCATACGGAACTGAATGGCGCGATGTCGGCTGTCAAACGTCTGCGGCGTTTGCTTGAACAGAGCCCGCTCTCTGTTCCGGATAAAAATTCCGGACCGCTGACAATTTCGTGTTGTCTTACGGAGCCGGTGCCTGGAGAAAAAGCGCAGGATATCATTGAAGCTCTTCGTCATGATCTTGAAACAAATTCTTCCGGGCCGGACAGTGTTATACAGCTTGTTGAGACAAGCCCTCTTGAACGTTTTGTTAATCTCCGTTCGGAAACGTAAAGCTCTGCTCCGTCTTCTTTTGAGGAAATCTTGAAAAGAATGTAAGCCATGTACGCGCGAACCCACCCGGATTTTAAAACCCTTGCGATTTGCGATCATCCGCTGGTTCAGGATCGCCTGACCCGGATGCGGGACAAATCCTGTGCAAAAACCGGATTTTCAGACGGTTTGCGCCAGATTGCCCGTTTGATGACCTGTGAGATGACGGCGGATCTTGCCGTTTCCCGGCGCCGGATCGAAACGCCGCTGGCGCCCATGGATGCGCCGTGTCTTGCGGATCCTCTCCCTCCCGTTATCGTTCCGATCCTGCGGGCCGGACTTGGAATGGCGGCCGGCGTAGAAGATATCCTGCCGGAAGCGGCCATCGGGCATATCGGACTGTACAGGGAACACGATACCCTCGAGATTGTCGAGTATCTCGTCCGCCTTCCGAACACGCTTCAGGACCGCAGGATCTTTATGGTCGATCCGATGCTGGCCACCGGTCAGTCTTCGGCGCATTGTGTCGAGGTTCTTCTTGCGCATGGCGCGCAGATCCGGAATATCTTCTTCATGTGTCTTGTCGCGGCGCCGGAAGGCGTGAAGGCGTTCACAAGCCGTTTTCCGGAGATCCGGATTTATACGGCGGCTCTGGACTCGCATTTAAATGAGAAGGCCTATATTGTTCCGGGGCTGGGGGATGCAGGCGACAGGTTGTATGATACGCTATGAGCACTAAAAAAAGCGGCGGAAGCCGCACGAAAAAAAAGACATCAACGATGCCGACCGAGACCGGAAAGACCGGGGAACAGTTTCTGACGCCTGTTTCCGGCTTGCCGCTCGATTTCGAATCCCTTTTTTCCCAGATGCCCGTGCCGCGGCTGATCGTCGATACGAAAGCGGGGGAGTACCGGGTCCTGCGGATTAACGCGAAAGCTCTGGCGTATTTCGAACGCACGGACAAGCAGGTTCTCGGACGGATGATGTCAGAGTTCGCGGCGCCGAAGATCGCGAACCATTTCCTGCAGGCCTTTAATGTCGCCATGAAACACGGGCAACCCGCGACGATCCATTCCTTGCCCGGGATTCCCGGCGGAATTCGGGTCCACAGTTTCTGGATCAACCCGATCAAAAACGGGGACGGGGAAATTACGTGTCTGGACGTGATCGCACAGCCGGATACGTCGGATCAGTCCGCCCTGCAGCGGGAGAGAGACGACGCGATTTCGCTTCTGACGTCCATTTTTGACGTGAGCGAGGTCGGGATCATTGTGACGGATCACAACCGCCTGATTGTCCGGGTGAATGAAAGCTTCGTCCGGATCTACGGCTGGGAGCGGCATGAGCTCGTCGGGCAGGATTACAGTTGCCTGTTCGCGCCGGATGAGCGGGACATGGCCCGCAAGAGCCACGACAAATTCATTTCCTCCGGGATCCGAAGCTCGGGCGAGATGAAACTGATGCGCCGGGACGGCAGCATCGCGAATTGTCTGTTTACGTCCGCGACCCTTGAGCTCAGCCAGAAACGCCGGTTTCAGGTGACGACGATCATGGACATCACCCTGCGCAAGCAGATGGAGATGTCCTTGCGTATGGCCAAGGAACAGGCCGATGCGGCCAATCACGCGAAATCGACGTTTCTGGCGAATATGAGCCACGAACTCCGGACGCCGCTCAACGCAATCATCGGGTTTTCGGAAATGGTCAAAAGCGAGACCTTCGGGCCGCTCGGGAACGACAAATATGCCGAGTATATCGGCGATATTCACGGCAGCGCCAGACACCTGCTCGATATCATCAACGAGGTCCTCGATATGTCCAAAATCGAGGCCGGGCGGGTCGAGCTTGATGAAGAGCCGATTTGTCTGAAAGCCCTCGTTGAGGCAACGGTCCGGATTGTGGCCTCGCGGGCCTTCAGCAGCGGAATCGAAATCCTGAAGGAGGTTGATGACGATCTTCCCGATCTGTTCGCGGATTCCCGTCTGATCCGTCAGGTTCTGATCAATCTTGTGACCAATGCGGTCAAATATTCCGGGAATGCGACGACGATCCGGATCATTGCCGGTCTCAGAGAGGATAACGGGCTGCGGTTATGCGTTGAAGATAACGGGGTCGGAATCCCTTCCAGCCGGATCCGGGAGGCTCTGGAGCCGTTCGGGCAAATCAACGATCCCGCGCATACGCATCAGGGAAATCAGGGGACGGGCCTTGGCCTCCCGCTGGCCAAGGCCATGGCGGAGCTTCACGGCGCGGAGTTCATTCTGAAATCCGATGTGAACAAGGGGGCAAGAATCACGATCGATTTCCCGTCTTCCCGGACTTTGACGAAAGCGCATAATCCGGATAAGACTGAACAGGGATAACGGGAGATTTGCCGTTTGAATGATGAGGAGACGGACGGAGAGTTTTGTAATCTGTTCTTGAGAAACAAAAAAACCGTCATCCCGGCGAAAGCCGGGATCCAGAAAAACCCAAACTGGACCCCGGCTTTCGCCGGGGTGACGAAGAAGGAAAATTCTGTATCCTCTGCGGTTTAGAATATAATTATTTCAATGTTCTATGTGACTGGACCGGGTGGAGTTTTTTTGCATGACTGGGAGATAAATTTTGGAAGATCATACCCCTGATACGCTGGAGAAGGCATGCACCCGTGCCGGCCTGAAAATGACCGGTCAGCGGCGCACGATTCTGGCGGTTCTGGACGAAGCGCAGGATCATCCGTCTGTCGAGACGGTGTACGAGCGTTCGCGCGCCCATGATTCTTCCATTTCCATGGCAACGGTTTACCGGACCTTGAATATGCTCGATGAGCTCGGGCTCGTCGTTCGGCATGAATTCAAGGAAAATTTCGCCCGTTACGAGCTGAACATGCAGCACCATCATCACCTGATCGATGTCGATAGCGGCAAGGTTATTGAGTTTCAGAATATCGAGATTGAACAGATCAAACAGAAAATCGCGGAAGAACTCGGCTACGACCTGATCGAATGCCGCCTGGAACTCTACGGCCGCAAACGAACTTAGAGTGTCATCCTGAGGGGCTTTTGCCCCGAAGGATCCTTCGCGTGCGCTCAGGATGACAAATATATGTCTAAACAGGACCTTCCCACGCAGCTATACATCGACGCGCATCTGCGCCGGCTCACAGGGCAGGGCGTGCCCTATTACATCTCTCATCGCGGCAATGCAGCCGGCGGCGTGATCCTGTTGAAGATCGTAAATATCCTTGAGGGCTGGCACGTCAGGCTGCTCTTGCGCCAAAGAGATATCATGAGCGGAGAGCTTGGCTGGATGCGGGTCTTCACGGACAGGGATGTTGAAGAGTCCGAGGCAGATGCGTATATTCGCCGCGCGGTGGATCGCGACCCGGATCTCTGGGTGATCGAGATTGAGCAGAAAACATTTGAGAATCCATTTGAAGGAAAGATCCTTGAGTACTGAACTAAAAAACGAAATTGAAAATGAGACAAAAAACCGCAGAACTTTTGCGATTATCTCTCACCCGGACGCGGGAAAGACGACTCTGACCGAGAAGCTGCTTCTGTTCGGCGGCGCGATCCAGATGGCGGGGATGGTCAAGGCGCGCGGAGAGCGTCGCCGGGCGCGTTCGGACTGGATGAAAGTCGAACAGGAGCGCGGGATTTCCGTGGCCTCATCCGTAATGACCTTTATCCATGAGGGCGTCACCTACAACCTGCTCGACACGCCGGGACACGAGGATTTCAGTGAAGATACGTACAGAACCCTCACGGCTGTGGACAGCGCGATCATGGTCCTCGATTGCGCCAAGGGGATCGAAACGCAGACTCTCAAACTCTTCGAGGTCTGCCGCCTGCGGGATATCCCGGTCCTGACGTTCATCAACAAGATGGACCGGGACGGGCAGGACCCGTTTTCCCTGCTCGAAGAGATCGAAAGCAAGCTCGCGCTCGACGTGACGCCGGCAAGCTGGCCGATCGGCATGGGCCGGGATTTCAAAGGGTGTTACGACCTCCTGCGGGATGATTTGCTCCTGTTCGACCGGGGGAAAGGGGATCACCTCGCCGAGGGGGGGATCGATTGTACGGGGCTTGACGATGCGAAACTGGCTGATCACCTTCCGGACTTTCAGCTCGAAAAACTCCGCGAAGACGCGGAAATGGTCCGCGGCTTGTGCCCCGCCTTCGATCGTCAGAGTTATCTCGAAGGCCATATGAGCCCGGTCTTTTTCGGCAGTGCGATTAACAATTTCGGCGTGCGGGAACTCCTGCGCGGGCTGCACGATTTTGCCCCGTCTCCGCGCCCCCAAAAAGCGGTACAGCGGGACGTCAACCCCGAAGAAAGCAAGGTGACCGGCTTTATCTTTAAAATCCAGGCGAATATGGACCCAAAACACAGGGATCGTATTGCATTTACAAGGATTTGCTCTGGAAACTTCAGGAAAGGGATGAAGTTAAAACATGTGCGAACCGGGAAGGCCTTAACGATCCACACGCCGCATTTGTTTCTGGCGCAAAGCCGGGAAGAGGCGGAAGAAGCCTGGCCCGGAGACATCATCGGAATCGGCACGCATGGCGGTCTGCGGATCGGCGATACGCTGAGCGAAAGCGAAGATCTCTCTTTCACCGGCCTGCCGAATTTCGCGCCGGAACTGATGCAGCGTGTCCGCTCTGAAGATCCCCTGAGAGCCAAGCATCTCGGCCGCGCATTGGAGCAACTCGCGGAAGAGGGCGCGGCGCGGGTCTTCAAACCGGTGATGCATGCCGACTGGGTTGTCGGCGTGGTCGGCTCCCTGCAATTCGATGTGCTGGCCGACCGGATTCGCACGGAATTCAGCATCCCGGTCAAATTCGAACCCGCGAGCCTGTATACGGCCCGCTGGATTTCATGTGACGACGCGGCAAAACTGAAAACGTTTACGGACGGGAACCAGAGCGCGCTGGCCTATGATCATGATGGAGATCCGGTTTTTCTGGCCCGGAATGCCTGGCATTTATCGGATGCCGAGGAAAAATTCCCCGCCATCCGTTTCGCGGCGACTAAATAACCTGAACTATGGATAAGGATAAGTTATAAAACCAACAAAACCAACGTCATCCCGGCGAAAGCCGGGATCCAGAGAAAACGTTTTTCTTATTTTACGCGGCGGCTCGCAGAAACGGAGTTCTCCTCCGAAACTCCGGACCTTCGCGTTTAAACAACTCTATGACTGGATCCCGGCTTTCGCCGGGATGACGTTGGTTTATAAGATTTTAAAGTCC
>JANQFU010000006.1 GCA_028277665.1 Alphaproteobacteria bacterium
AAGCCCTAATTAACATAAAAATCGTCATTCCCGCGAAGGCGGGAATCTTTTAGAAACAAAGAATTGAAAGATCCCCGCTTTCGCGGGGATGACGAAAAAGAGGTTTTTGCAGAGGTTTCTATAGATAGTCAGGAGCAGAGCATGGAAGACGCAAACCGCTACAACAAAGACTTTCCCGTTTCATGGGATGAGATGCACCGCAACGGCAAGGCCCTTGCCTGGCGGCTTCTGGACAAGGCGAAATTCTCGGGCGGGCCGTGGAAGGGCGTGATCGGGATCACACGCGGCGGGCTCGTCCCGGCCTGTATCGTTGCGCGGGAGCTGGACTTGCGGACCGTCGATACGCTCGGAATCGTGAGCTATGCGCATCAGGAACAGGGCCGCGCCGAAATTCTGAAAAAGCCGGAGGCGGCCATCGCGGACCGGGGGGAAGGCTGGCTCATCGTCGACGACCTCGCCGATACGGGCGAGACGTTCAAAATCGCGCGGGAATTGATGCCGCAGGCGCATCTGGCCTGCGTCTACGCCAAGCCCGCCGGGGCGTCTCTTGTCGATACCTTCATCACCGAGGTCTCACAGGATACCTGGATCCATTTTCCGTGGGACCTTGAGGCGCAGTACAGCAAACCTCTGGTCGCCACCGGCGCGTAATGCTATTCTTTGTCCGATATGGCAACGCATTCGCTTTCCATTGACAGACCCGACGGCAAACGGCTTGAAGCCGTGCATAACTTTCTGCGCGCCGTTCCGGAAAAAGACGCAAAAGAAATCCTGACCGTCATGCTCCATAACGGGCCGGGCGAATCGCGCGACGGGCCGGACGGGATTTTTCTGCGGATTGAAGCCATGCTCCTGCATGAAGGGTACGATTCCTTGCGATTCGATTATGCGGCTCAAGGCGCCGATTTTACGTTTGCGGATGCTTGTGCGGATCTCGTCACCGTTTATGCGTGGGCACAGGGGCAAGGCTATACGCATATTGTCCTGATCACATCAGGGTTCGCCGTCGTGCCTGCGCTTTTGAGCCCGCATGACAGCCTGGCCGGGTTGATTGCCCTGTGGCCCGTGTTCGATCCGCCCCTGTTCTATGAGGATCATCTTGAAGAGCTTGACAAGGCGCGGGAAGATAATAAAGACGAGACACTGACTTATGCCGGGCAGACCTTCGGCGCGGCGTTCCTGAACGAGCTGCGGATGACGGATCTGACGGCGGAACTGAGCGCCTGCCGGGTGCCGGTTTCAATTTTGCAAGGCGCAAAAGACGAACGGGTTTCAACGGCGCATCTGGATCTTGCCCGGGCGTTTCTGCGCGCCCCGCGCATCGAGATTACGCTCTTTGAAGGCGGCAGGCACGGCCTGAAAACGCCGAAAGAGCGGGAGAATCTTTTGTATCATCTTCTGCGTTTCATCGAGAAAACAAACGCATAGACCTTCGTTTTCTAATTTCCCCAATATTGCGCCAGAACGTCAATTGCCGCGCCGGGATGGGAAATCAGTGCGTCCGGATTGGCCGCCCGCAAGCGGGGCGTACTGAAAAAGCCGCCGGAGACGGCGATTGAATACAGACCGAGATGCCGGGCGACCTCCGGCTCTTCTATCGAGTCGCCGATGATGAAACAATCATCCGGACAGTAGCCGCGCTTGATCATGAATTCCGACAGGCGTTCGCGTTTCTGTGTCCTGTGGACGATATCGATCGAATCATGGTTGGCCAGAACGACCTGAAAATACGGATCGAGGTTCAGACGTTTGATCTCGTTCTCAATGAAGTCCGTCATATGGTTGCTCAGGACGATGCAGTCCACATTTTGCGTCCTGAGCCATTCCAGAAGTTGCCGTACGCCGCGCCGGGTCCGGCAATTTGCCGATCGGGCGCTGTAGACCTCGTAAAACGTTTTTTGAAGATCGTCCATACGCGCCAGAACATCGTCTGCAGGAATGCCGACCGCGGCGTAGAAATGCATGATCGGGAAATTTTGGGCAGCGCGATATTCTGTCATCGTAATATCCGGTTTACCGAAAAGGCGTATATTCGCGTTGCTGGCCTCAAGACCTGCCTGTACATCCGCAACAATCGTGCCGTTCCAGTCAAATACCGCCAGCCGCCGAGACATGTGAGTAAGATCCTTCTTTTTCGGGATAAGGTATAGAAACCTCTGCAAAAATCTCTTTTTCGTCATCCCCGCGAAGGCGGGGATCTTTTTAATTCTTTGTTTCTAAAAGATTCCCGCTTTCGCGGGAACGACGATTTTTGTGTTAAAGGGGTTTTTGCAGAGCTTCCTATAGTCTATCGATCAATTAATTGTACACAAAGCCCTCTCCCCTGTGGGGTGTATAGACCGGAGACATGGGTGACACATGAGTTAATGCCTATGCGTTGGCTATTGCCAAGTCAAGCCCGGCGATCTGGTTCAGGATCTCCGTGCGCGGCCAATCGGCCTCGGGCATGGGTTTGAGGGCCAGCTTCGCCGGATCCTCATG
>JANQFU010000076.1 GCA_028277665.1 Alphaproteobacteria bacterium
CTTGTAGCAAAACAAGTTTTGATTAACAAGCTTTTACCATGCAGGATGACGTTATTCCGCCTGAAGGCGAAGGTTTATTACCTGCCCCATGGAAATAAATCCCGTCTTTGTCCGCGGTCCCATAGGACTCCAGCGTGATGTTCCCCTCTCCCGTCGAGATGATTTCCCCGCCGTGATAAAAGGAGCCTATTCCGAACTGGGAAGATGCCGCCCCGTTATCGACGGAAATCAGAATATCGCCGTCAATTGTCGTCAGGCTTGCCTGACTGTAAATTTCAAAGCCACGAAAAATATTCGTATAACCCTGTTCATCCGCCGTGATCGTGATATCGGCGGCATTCGCCCCCGTCCCGGTGCTGGAAACAACAGTGCCGTTACCCAGCCCTACAGCCCGATGAGCCCATGTCCCTTCAAACCCTTGTCCGCCGCCACGGCCGTGAATTGCGATTCCGCCCGTTTCCGTCGTGATATCGGAATCAGTTATAAGAACACCATCCGAACTATCTGTTCCGTTTCCGGCGGTGCCGGTTAATTTGATAAGCCCGCTTTCGGACTCCAGCGCGGAGCCGTTGAGAAGATAAATGCCGCGATACCCCGTCCCTGTAAGACTCGTGCTGCCGTTCCCGGTCAGGATGAGATCGCCAGCGCCGGTGGAGATATCGGCGCTGTTGAGCCAGATCCCGTCGTCATAGGCGGCGTTCCCGTAAGTCGCCGTGACGTCCGCCCCGTCTCCGCCATCGCCCAGAATGCCGTTATTGTCGCTGTCAACGCTTCCGGACCCGCCGCCCGCGACAAAATACCCGCCGTTGGTGGTGATCGTAGAGCCGCTCATACTGACCGCCCCGCTCTGATCCGCGTCCCGGTCCGCGTTGAAAAGAACATCCAGCCTGCCGGCCACGCCGGAAGCGTCCAGTGTGGAATTGTTAAAGATGACCGATTCCGCCGCGCGGAGAATAAAAGCCCGGTCCGCAGCGCCGGTCATCGTCAGATCGAGGGAAAGAATATCGACATTCCCTGTCCCGGCCTCGAAAAGCATACTGACGTTCTCCGCCCCGCTCAGCCCGTTCAGATCAATCGACCCGCCGTAGACCTCCACGTCGTAACCCGCCCCGGACAGATCCCAACTGTCGATATCCACCACGCCGGTCCCGGCCGCCGCATCGCCGACCACCAGCTTCGTTCCGGGGGAGAGATAGCCCAGATACGCATCGCTCAGGCTCAACGTGCCGGACCCGCCGGACACGCCGATGGTCGTCTCCGCGCTGCGGGGCTTGACCGTCAGCGCCCCGCCCGCCGAAACCGCCGGCGCGTTCAAAAGATCAAGCGTATCACCGGTCAAGGTAATATCCGCGCCCGCACCTTCGGCCGTAACAGACGCATCATTAATGGTAATATCGTTATTACCCGATCCGCCAAACCCTTGGCCGTGACCTGTGATTGTAACGGCGCTTTTACCTGAAACGCTCGTTCCGGTATCTATGATGTGAATACCGGCATTCGCCGTATCTCCGTTTCCTCCCGTTCCCGCGAGCGAAATCGCCCCTGTTCCCGAAGAGATGATATCGGCATCAACTTCCAGGGTAATGCCGTAACCGCCACTGCTTCCGGCCACGCCGTTGCTGCCGCCATAACCGACAAGAGAGATGTCCCCGGCATCTGAAGAAATCGACGTTCCGGATTCCCGAATGCGCATCCCATCGCTTCTCATGTGTCCATTCCCGCCATAAGCCGTGATATAAATATCCGCCGCTTCAGCCGTGGTTCCCAGAGACTTAAGATCGGCGCCGCTATCCATACGGAAACCGTAATTTCCATAACCCCCAACCAGACCGTTCGAGCCTCCTCTTGCGGTAACTGAAATCTCTCCATCCACCGAGGAAACAAGCGTGTTTGCGCTCTTGATCCAAACACCGACATTGTAATCGTCCCCATCGCCTCCGGTTCCATCCAGCACAATCCTGCCGCCGGTGGAGGCCAGAGAAGCAGCGGACATAAGATATATCCCGTACTGATAGTCCTCTGCGGAGTTGTTCTGCCCGTGGCCGGTCAGGATAAGATCGCCCGCGCCGGTGGAAATGCCGGCGTTGCTGAGCGTAACCCCGTCGTCATAGGCGGCGTTCCCGTAAGTCGCCGTAACGTCCGCCCCGTCTCCGCCATCGCCCAGGGTTCCGTTCAAATCGCCGTCCACCGTCCCCGATCCGCCGCCCGCGACGAAGTATCCGCCGTTGGTGGCGATCGTCGAGCCGGTCAGAGAAATCGCCCCGGACCGATCTCCGTTCCGGTCGGCGTTGAGAACGACGTTCAGGGCCGAGGCCAAGGCCGTGATATCCCCGCCGTTTGTAAAGACAATGTTCTCATCCGCCCGCAGATCCAAAAGGCCGTCCGCGCCCTCGTCCCGCGTAATGGCTCCGTCCACGCTCAGGTCTTTGCCGTTTTGCGCGTAGGCCAGGAAATCGCCTTCTCCGAGCGCCAGCCCGCCGCCGGTAACGCTCGTCGTCCCGCCATAGACCTCCACATCGTAATCCGCAGCGCTGAAATCAATGCCGTCGATATACACATCTCCCGTCCCGGCCGCGGAGTCTCCGATGATCAGCTTTCCGCCCACGCTCAGACGGCTGAGGTCGCCGGTTGTCAAATCAAATCCGGAAGCCGACGCCCCTATATTGATCCGCGTGTCTGCTGTGAGCGGTTTGAAAATCAGGTCGCCCGCGGTTTGAATTTGCAGGTTATGCGCCCCGGACATATTCCCGATCTGATCGGCGATAATCGTGATGTCCCCTTGCGCGCTGGGCCCGCCGATCAAATGGTCATAGGGACTTGTGTTGGTAAAGACAATCCCGCTTGCCCCGGCGTCTCCGTGTCCTTCGAGAGTGATGGCTCCTGATCCGGTCGAAAGAATTTGTCCGGAGCTTGCATGAAAGCGGATCCCTTCACCCCCGCCGGTCCTTGTGATGCCGAGAATGGACAGGTTCCCGTCATGCGCCTGAACGGTCCCGCCCTGAGCATGAAATCCAAAAGCATACGTTCCGGTTTCGGGGCTTGTTCCTGTAACAGTGACATTCCCGTCTCCGGAGGAGAGAATTCTCCCGGAACTGACAATGTGCACCCCGCGATTCTGGGTTCCCGAACCGGCGCCCGTTCCGGTCACAAAAATGTCTCCGTCCACCGTGGAGATAAAACCGTTTGAAAGCAAAAGGCCCTTGTTGCAATCGTCGCCGTCCCCGCCGGTGCCCGTAATCGTGATCTGACCGGAAGAGGTTTCGAGCGCGGAGCCGTTGTAAATGTAAGCGCCGTATTGATAACTGGCCGCCGCCTCATCCCGCCCGTGGCCGGTCAGTGTAATATCCCCCGCGCCGGTAAGGATATCCGTATTGCTGAGTAAAACCCCGTCGTCATAGGCTGCGTTCCCGTATGCCGCAGTCGTGGAAGGATCTATTCCTCCGCCCGCGACGAAAGAGCCTCCGTTCGTGGTGATAATGGAATCCGCCAGAGAAACCGCTCCGGACTGGTCCTCGTCCCGGTCGGCGTTGAGGATGACGTTCAGAGCGTCCGCCGTCGAGGTGATGGTGCTGTTCGTGACAATGATATTTTCATCGGCCTGAAGGGTCAGGGTCACGTCATTGTTCGCCGTGTCTTTGAGGATCGTCGCATTTGTGAGCGTGATCGTGCCTTCTTCGGACCCGGAGGCGTTTGTTGTCGTGATGGTTACGTCATTCCCGGCGTTCAGCGCCGCCGAGATCGAGGCCGCATCGATACTGTAACTGTCCGAGGACGAATCGACGTCCCCGCCGCCGCCCGGAATGCTGTTCGTGCCGCCGTCCGTGATGGTCACGTTTGAAGGATCGAGCAGCCATTGTCCGGCGGCCCCGGAAGACGCGGATGCATCCACGGAGGCCCCGGAACGCACGGCGAGATTGACTTTCCCGGAGGTCTCGACAAAGCCGCCGTCTCCGCCGTCCGTGCCGCCTTTGGCTTTGATCGTTCCGCTGAAATCCGTCGTTTCGTCCGCCCAGACGATGACTTTTCCGCCGTCGCCGACCTCTGTCGCGTTCGCCCGTATCACGGCGTCGGCGTTGACGATCGTTGTTTGGGAGGTCCGGACGTCTCCGGTTCCCTGAACATCGCCGCCCATGAGGATCTCTCCGCCGCCCGTCGCGCCGGACGCGTCGAGCGTGCCCGAGACCTGTACATGATCCGCTTCCAGAATGATTTTCCCGCCTTCGACCGTTGCCGAAGAGGCATTGATAATCCCGTCCGCGTTGACAAGGGAATTGACAATGCCCTGTGCCGCGCGGGCGCTGAGATAGATCGTCCCGCCTTCGGCCTCAAGCCGTCCGCTGTTTCCTGCATAGATTCCGGATATCGCGCCATCCGCCGCCAGTTCGATCAATCCGTCTCCATACAAATCCACCGTTGCGGAGGAAGCTCCGGCCAGCTCGATCCGGCCCAGTTTTGCCTCAATAACCCCTGCATTTTGTACCGTCGGCGCCACGAATGCCGCAAGACCAGCTTCTGCGACACTGATCGTCCCGTAATTGACAATACTGCCTTGATGGGCTCCTGTGATCTCCAGAATTGTGTCCCCGCGCATCACGGCGGATATGTCGATATTCCCGGTGCTCGCGATCAAACTTCCCACATCAATGACAGAGTCCTGACCAAAGAAAACGCCATTTGGATCCAGCACCATGACTTTTCCGTTTGCTTTCAACGTCCCAAGAATCTGTGTCGGGTCGACACCCGAACTGAGCACACGGTTAACCGCAAGCGAAGAAGAACCCGGCTGGTGAAATTCGGTCGTTGCGTTCTTGCCAATATTGAAACTGTCCCAGTCGATGACCAGACGATCACTATGCTGATTGATATCCAGACGTTTGTCAGTGTACGTTATCTCTGCCGAACCGCCCTGAATCTCGCCGCCTTGCGGCAAGGTTACCGCATCCAGCGCCGCGCAGGGCGCCGTCGGCACGCACAATAAAGTACCTGTCGCAGCGAAGACCGCCCACGACGTGCTACGAAATATATTTCTGATCCCCGTTGAAAAGAAGGATCGTCGGATAAAAAATGGTAAGAAAAGCATTGCATTAAAATCTTTGTATTATACACACAATGATATTCATTTTACATTATCTTGAAAATCAGAAAATAATCCAGACTAGAAAAATTTGTAGAAAACACGAAAGAAGAGAGTCTTTAGTAAGAGCAAAGAAATGAAATCAACATCCTCACAACTTGATAAACCCGCCTTGAAACCCGCCAATCCCTGCTTCTCGTCAGGGCCGTGCGCGAAGCGTCCGGGCTGGAGCCTTGAGGCGCTCGGCGGAGCTGCGCTCGGGCGTTCTCACCGGTCCGCGGTCGGCAAAGCGAAGCTGAAGGGCGTTATCGACCGGCACCGCGCCCTGCTCGGCATTCCGGACGACTATCCGGTCGGGATCGTTCCGGCCTCCGATACCGGGGCTATGGAAATGGCATTGTGGTCCATGCTCGGTGCGCGGGGCGTCGACGTTCTGGCATGGGAGAGTTTTTCAACCGGCTGGATGAAAGACATCACCGGGCAACTGAAGCTCGAGGACGCGCGCTGTTTTACGGCGGACTACGGCGACATCCCGGACCTGTCGGCTGTGGACACGGCGACGCGGGATGTTGTCTTTGTCTGGAACGGAACGACCTCCGGCGTTTGCGTGCCGGACGGAAACTGGATCGCGGCAGAGCGGGACGGCCTGACGATCTGTGATGCGACCTCGGCCGTTTTTGCGTACGACCTGCCGTGGGACAAGCTCGATGTCACGACCTGGTCCTGGCAGAAAGTGCTCGGCGGAGAGGCCGCGCACGGCATGATCGTTCTCTCCCCGCGCGCCGTCGAACGCCTGGCAAGCTATACGCCGCCCTGGCCGTTGCCCAAAATCTTCCGTATGACCAAAAGCGGCGCGCTGATCGAGGGGATTTTCAAGGGCGAGACGATCAACACACCCTCGATGCTGGCCGTCGAAGATGCGCTCGATACGTTGCGCTGGATTGAGGGAATCGGCGGGCTGCAAGAGACGATCCGCCGGTCCCGCGAGAATTTTGCCGTGATCGAGGAATGGGTCCGGCGCACACCGTGGATCGATTTTCTGGCCGCCGATCCGGCCTGCCGGTCCCGGACGTCGGTCTGTCTGCGCCTGTCCGATCCGGAGATTGCCGCCAGCCCGACCGCGGAACAATGGGAGATCGTCAAGGCCCTTGCCGGTCTTTTAGAGGCCGAAGGCGCGGCCTACGACATCAAAACCCATAAAGACTCATCCCCCGGGTTGCGGCTGTGGGCGGCGGCGACTGTCGAGAGTGACGACCTCCGCGCCCTGACTCCCTGGCTCGACTGGGCGTTCGCCACGGTTAGGGGTGCCAGATTGAAAAACGGGACGTAACGGGACGACGTTCCCCCGTTCTCCGTCCTGTCCTGGAAAGCGAATAATGGTTGCGGTTGGCTGTGGCTCAGGCTTTTTGGGCCCATCTTCGGGACTGGCGGCGGAAATCCCCGCGAATGCACACATTTTAATCCGGAACTGGTGCGCTTTTGTGTAGTCAGTGAAATGCAATGTGATGCCGTCTCCGTCCGTGATTTTTATTGCGACTGTGCAATCCGGATTTTGCCCTTCAACCTTTCCGACGTTGTCGATCCTTGATAAATCCATCAAAATCCGGTGCGGCCCGTCCTCATGAAGGATCGTCCCGAGTTCTTCCTTCGCCGTAACTGCCTTCATGGCAGCCGCCGAGATTATATTATCAGCCAGTCCGATGGTCGACGTGAATTTCCGCCCGGCGATACATATTTGCACGTTCAGCTTTCTGGAGACCGCTCCTGTTTCGTCCATGCTCTCTATCAAGGATACGGCCATTGCGTCGAGGTAGAGCCTGTCAATCCTGTGGGTGATATATGGCGGAGACATCGTCCCGTTCTCATACGCCTGTTCCGGCGGGCCGACTGTGACGAAATTTTCCTCTGGACCGAGCCATAACACGAAATTTTTCATGGTCTCGATATCCGGAAAAAAAACAATTCCGTCCAGATGCTTGCAGGTCTTACCATGCGGAAAAAGAGCGGCACGGGGCGCATCGCCGTCTTTTCTTCTTTCAGGCGTGAGATGACTCAGCGCCACATAGGCGCTCCGCTCGAACCATGCGGAATATCCTCCGATCGTCCGTTCCTCCAGATCTACCGGATCGGCCCCCACCGGCGCTCTTTCTTTGGCCTGTGTGACAATAGAGCCCAGAACTCTTTTTGCCTTCTCGCCCTTTTCAGAAAAATTGTAACGGCGGGTATATCCGTCCCGGCACAGGACGGTCAGAATGTAGGCAGGTTGGTCTTTTGGGCTTGGGTGAAAAGCTGGCCTCCAGCCGGCCGAGTCTTTTGTATCCCAGACAACCGGCGTCAGCCAGATCCCGCACAATCCCCCGTGCGTCCGCGTCATATTGGCAATGTCCTGAGCCGCATCCAGACCCGGAGGATTAATGATCGAGTTTCTGCTTATTTTTCCACTGGACATTTTTCTCTATCCCGCCGCAAGTTTTTATTTTCATAAATAATTCACTTTCCGCCGAAATGCAAGATTGTTTTGCTTATGGGATGAAATTTATGCAGGGCCTTTTCTTTGTCTCTCCCTCTTCCTGAAATTAACTGGAATAACCGTACTGATGCATGGCGCTCCTCCTTGTTGCCGCCCGTCTTGTTGTGGAAGACGGAAAATCGCGGAACGTTGCATATTCGGACCCAGATGATCCCAAAGAACCCGGGCCATTTCCGGATTTTCAACGGTCAGGGGAATAATCCGCTCGCCTCGCCCTTCGGCGCCTGTAACGGTAACGTTAATCACGGAAAATTTTTTTCCGGCGTCATCATAATGAGAGCGCCCTTTAACGCGAGCGGTATCTACCCAGAGCGCTGCGTTTTCCCGGTTAAAAATCTCCGATAATTTGCGAAATCCCGGGCCGATTATGTGCACCGGAAAGAAGCTCATATGCATGGGGTGGCCCGAATGAAAATCTCCGGAAACGCAGGCTCCACCGACAGATATCCGGAATGCGAAAGACCGGAAACCCGTCCCGTTTTCCGGATCTTTTCCGGTGACAAAAAACAGATCCACGGCCGCGGGATCGAAAAGGATGAACGGTCCGTCAGCGCCCGGAATTGTGCGTGCCAGACGGCTCTTGCCCGACGTTTCCTGAAACCAGTTCAGGAACGCCTGACGTTTGGAAGGATCCGTGAAAGACAGATATTCACCATAGTTTCTAAGGACGCTTATGCTTTTGTCAAGATCGGGAACAAGCTTGATCGTTTGAATACCGGAAAATCGTTCATGTGGCCGACATATTATCGCAGTGATGCTCTCCGGGGCAATCCAGAGCTTTGAGCCGTCAGCCAGACAATCCGATGGCACTTCGCTCAGCCCGGTCTGCGGACCACGGTCTTGAAGGAGCCGCGTTGCAGAGTTGACGGCTCTGTTGTGATCCAGAAAAAAATTGTAATACGCAATTTTTCCCCCTGAGAAATGGAGAACCAGAACAGAGGAGTTACCTGGATGCGCACGGCTTTGTTCCGGAATGCCGGAGGCAGGAACGAAAGATTTGCTTGGAATCTTAAGCGTACAATACGGAATGACGCCAACGGCACAGAGCTTGCCTTCATGGGATTGTTGTTTTCGAATGTGCGCAGGGAATATCTCCGGCGTCGGTATGACCGGCTGAAATCCATTTCCCCAGAGCGGCTCTTCGATCATCAATATCCTCTTGAACCCTGTTCGTTTTGCGTTTGCGGTTTCCAGACAAACTGTTATGGTTTTTTGATCGAAAACACAAGAAAAATTGCCATAACCATAAAGTGAGGGACAGGACAGATCATGGTCAAAGTGCTCATTTCCGACAAGATGGATAAACTCGCCGAAGATGTTTTTCGCAAGAACGGCATAGACGCCGATGTCAAAACCGGCCTGTCCGCGGAGGCGCTTTCCGGGATTATCGGCGAGTATGACGGTCTGGCCATCCGGTCCTCGACGCAGGTCACGAAAGAGCTTTTGGCGGCGACGCCGCGCCTGAAAGTCGTCGGCCGCGCCGGAGTCGGCGTCGACAATATCGACATTCCGGCTGCGACGGAGCGCGGGGTCGTCGTCATGAATACGCCGTTTGGAAATTCGATGACCACAGCCGAACACACGCTCGCCATGATGTTTTCGGTCGCCCGGAACATCCCGCAGGCCAGCGTCTCGACGCATGCCGGAAAATGGGCAAAATCGCCGTTCATGGGGGTGGAATTGTACCGGAAAACGCTCGGGGTCGTCGGCTGCGGGAATATCGGTTCGATCGTCGCGCGCCGGGCACTGGCGCTGGAAATGAACGTCATCGTTTACGATCCCTATATCACGGACGAGCGCGCCCGGGAGATCGGCGTTAAAAAAGTCGATTTCGATGAATTGCTTTCCGAATCCGATTTTATCACGCTGCACGCTCCGAAAACGGACCAGACGAAAGGCATGATCGGCACCGCCGAGTTTGCGAAAATGAAGACGGGCGTACGGCTGATCAACTGCGCGCGCGGGACGATCGTAAACGAGTGCGAACTCGTTGAGGCCCTTGATTCAGGAAAAGTCGCCGGCGCGGCCTTTGACGTTTTCTCGGTCGAACCGGCCACGGAGAACGTCCTGTTCGGCCACGAGAAAGTGGTCTGCACACCGCATCTCGGCTCGGCCACGCGGGAAGCACAGGTTAACGTCGCGCTTCAGGTCGCCGAACAGATTTCGGATTACCTGCTCCGGGGCAGCGTCTCGCATGCGATCAATATGCCCTCGGTCTCCGCAGAGGATGCGCCCCGTCTGAAGCCGTTTATGACGTTGGCCGGCCAGATCGGTACCTTCGCCGGGCAAATTGCCGAGAGCGCGATGGAAAAAATCGATATCGCGTTCGGCGGCAGCGTCGCGGAGTTGAACACAAAACCGCTCGCATCTTACCTGCTGGCCAGCCTGCTAAAACCGCTTTTGGACAATGTGAACATGGTCAATGCTCCGCAGGTCGCCAAAACGCGCGGGATCGCCGTAAGCGAAAGCCACAGCGAGAGTGCGGGCGACTTCCCGAATACGATCCGCGTTACGGTCAAATCCAAAGACAAAATCCGGAGCATCACAGGGACGGTCTTTGAGGGGCAGATCCCCCGGATCGTCGATATTGAAGGCGTCCCGGTCGAGGCGGCCCTCTGCCCGGAGATGATCTTTATCCGCAACGACGACAAACCGGGACTGATTGGCGGGGTCGGAACGATTCTGGGAGATGCCGGGCTCAACATCTCGCATTTCCATCTCGGACGCAAAGACGGAGAGCCTCCACGCGCCGTGGCGCTCATCGGGCTTGATGCCTCCGTTCCGGACGAAATCTTTAAAAAACTTGAGAAACTTCCACAGGTCCGGCAGATCCGGCGGCTGGCTTTTCAGGCCCTTTAGGGCTCGTCAAAAAATAAGTTGGTCGAATTGCGTCGGATTTTTGTTCGTCCACAAGGCGCAAAAACGGCGCATACCGGGGGTATGTAACGCTTTTTGCAACAAAGTGGACGGGCAAAAAGACAAGCAAGGTGATTAACTTATTTTTTGACGAGGCCTTAATCCACATAAAAGGCGTTCTGTTCTTGCCGGTCAGGCTCTGCCCCTGCGTTTTCTGCCGCATCTCCCGTGCGGCGGAACGGGCCTGCGTAGTTCTCCTCCCTTTTCCGGCGACGGCTCGGACCAAAAAAAGACGGCAGATTGTCTACAAATTTACGCGGACGCAAAACCATGTGTTCGATCCGCATAGCCAGATCATGTACGGAAAACGGTTTGGCGAGATATTCCGTGGCGCCTGCGTCTCGTGCTTGCGAGACCCGCTTCCGGGCGCTGTAGCCCGACAAAAGCAAAACCGGAACCATCCGGTTTGGAGAAACCGGGTTGCGGCGCAGGTTGTAAACCAGCTTTAATCCGTCCTCCGGCGACATTTCCCAGTCGCTGATGACAAGATCCGGCTTTATTTTGCAAAATCTATGAAAACCTTCCCTTCCGTCAACCGCATACTCAATGTTTTCAATCCCAAGCGTCTTGAGTACGGAAATCAGAAGCTGGCGCATCGGGGCCGTGTCATCGACAACCAGTATGGATATATTTTTGTAACTCCCCGACATTTTATAATTCCGTCATAATCCGTTTCTATTTTTTTCGTACAAGCATTATCGTTATATAGACCCCCTTTTACGAAATTACACTTTTCGCCTGTCTCAGGTCAAATTATTTATACCCTTTTTCTTCCGGATTTCCCGCATAAAACGAAAACAAAGCCAAAATAAGATTTGAGAAGATCCTCTAAATTCACTACATTCTGCTTGCTCATATTACAAACGTTACCGCAGGACATACGTTTACATATTTTCTTTGACATGTGCGGATCAATACGTCTAATGTGTGGTCCTCATTTTATGTCAGAAAATTTTTAATCTTTTGCCGGATTGCGGCACGCATCGAAGGAGACCGGAAAATGGCCGACACCCAAAATGTAAAACCCGTAGGGGCAGGAGACACGGTCTTTTTAAACCTGTCCGGAAACAGCCGGATGGATTTTGCGCAATCCGATATCTCGAATGCAGAGGTGACAGATGACGGCCACCTCCGGATTGACCTGGCCGCGGGCGGAACACTTGTCATCAGCAATTTCGAATCTCTGGCCGCGCGGGGGACCCAAATCGGTCTGTCCGACGGCTCTTCCCTCGATCTTGCCTCTTTTTCCGGCCACGGCACACATAACATCAACACCGCAGGCCCTCTCGGCGGAACGACCCAGACTGCCGCGCTGTTCATGCCTGCCCCGGGAGACAGCAAAACCATTGAACTCCCCGCCGGAAAAACCGTTCGTCTCGGATTCGGGCCGGAGGCCCTGCAAGACGGCAGAGTGCAGGACGATACGCTTATTATGCCGTTCAAAAACGGCGGAGAGATTATCCTCAAAGGATACGAAGGAGACGAATTTTTTCAGCTCATGGACGGTACCGTTATCTCCGGAACCGACCTTTTAACCTCCATCCATCTCGCCCGCTCCCTGCCTGAAGACGAGCTTCAGGAAGACGATGCCTCTCCGGTCAGCCAGATCCGCTTATCGCAGGCCGATACGACACAGGACCTGAACGAAATCGCGAAGACCCTTGCGCAGACCTCTCCGGCAGCCGGACAGGATATGAACCAGATTGCCCGGGAACTCGCGCAAACGGAACCGGCGGCCGGCCCGGGAGCCGGAATAGCCGGCGCGCGCGGTTACGGCTTTAACAGTCGCGTCGATGATGTCAGTCTTCTGAATGTGAACGCCGTCGGTCCGATCAACCCGACCGCTCTGCAATACGGTATCCCGACATTTGAACAAAAAATCTTCATCCCGGCCGCTGCCGTGGCGATGAGAAGCCCGGTTTCAACGCTGGATGTCGATCTGACGGTGAATAACAACGTTGCCAATGCACAAGTCAAGGAAGACTATTCCGTCGACGTCGATATGTCCGCTATCGCCACAAACGGCTCCGGCTCGGAAGTGATCACCATTACGATCAGCGGAATTGATTCCTCCTGGGGCTTCACGCCGCCCGCAGGCGGGATTTACGATTCCGCCGCCGGGACATGGACCTACACAACGACCGCCGGCCAGTCTTTTGCGGAAACTTTTACGTTCACGCCCCCGGCGGACAGCGATATCGATCTGACGAAAATCTCGGTGACGGCCGATGTCAGCGACCCGGTCACGGGCCTCACGGGAACAGATAGCGACAGCTTCGATATTATTGTCGACGCCGTGGCCGACGCGCCGACCCTGACGGCCAACGGCGCCGTCGGAAATATCGGGACGCCGATCCCGCTCGTCATCACAACCGCTGTAACCGATACGGACGGATCCGAGACCATCGACCGGATCGAAATCAGCAACCTGCCGGCCGGCGCAACACTGAACAATTATCAAAGCTACGACTCGTCAACGGGAACCTGGACTCTCGACGTTGCCGACCTGACCGGACTGACAATCACCGTTCCGTCGGGAAATTCCGGGTCTTATAATCTGAAAATCGTCAGCTACTCGACCGAAAATCCGGTCAGCGACAGCGAATACGACTACAGCGACAATGAAGCGAGCACGACGGCTTATCTCGGCCTGTGTGTCGATTGCGACGACGTGCCGGTCGTGACCAGTCCGACCGAAGCCGTCGATGAATCGAACTTCCCGGCGAACCTGACGGCGTCCGGCACGTTGAGCGTCAATTACGGCGTGGATTCGGCCGGAACGATCGCGGGCAACAACAGCTATACGACAAGCACGACCCTGTATTCGAAAGGCTCTGCCGTCACGATTACCTACAACGGAACAACGCAGACCTATACGGGAACCTCCGGTGACGGGCGGACGATTTTCACGCTGACAATCGATAACAACGGAAACTACACCTACACACAATTCGACCAGCTCGACCACCCGGTCGCAGGCGACCCGGACGACATCATCCGTATTGATTTCGGCGTCATCGTCACCGACGACGACGGAGACAGCACGACCGGCGAAATCACGATCAACATCAGCGATGACGGCCCGCTCGCGGTCAATGATTCCAATACCGTCCAGGAAAGCATCGGACATGTTTCCGGGAATCTGCTGACCAATGACGATATCGGCGCGGATGAGGATGGCGTTGTGGTTTCGGTCTCCGGTCAGACCCTCTCCGGCGGATCGGTGACCATTAACGGGACATACGGGACATTAACCGTCGATCAGAACGGGACATACACATACACGATCACGGCTGCGAACCCGCCGGCCACGACAGAAACATTCAGCTACACGATGACTGACGCCGACGGCGACCCATCCACGGCCCAGATCACGATTACGCTCGACGTCTGCGACGACAACCCGGTCATCCTCAAACCGCTTTACTGCTGGGTGGATGAGACAATCCTTGACAATACGGGCAGCGACTATGTCGCTTCATCCTTTTCCGGGGATTTCGGCGCGGACGGCCCGGGGACGCTCGGCGCGACCGGGACATATTCCTACACGGGAAATGCCGGAAGCTCCCTCAAATCAAATGGATACGACGTCACGATCACCTACGCCGGCGGCACATGGACGGGGACGTCTTCGGACGGACGGCCAGTCTTCAAGATGGTCGTTAACACGGACGGCACGTACCGTTTCGATTTGTACGACCAGATGGACCACGTCGATGCAACAGACAACAATGACGCCATTGTCTTTGAGTTCGGCATTTTTGCCAAAGACGCAGACGGAGATACGGCGACCGATACACTGACCATCAAAGTCTATGACGACGGTCCGGTTGCCGTAAACGATTCCAATACCGTTCTTGAAAGTGTCGGCCATATCTCCGGCAACCTGCTGACAAACGACGATATCGGCGCCGATGAAAACGGAATCGTAACAATCGCAGGCGGGCAGAACCTCTCCGGCGGACCGGTGACGCTGAGCGGAACATACGGGACACTGACCGTCCATGCAAACGGGGCCTATACCTATACTCTGACGGCGGCGAATCCGCCCGCAACAACGGAAACCTTCACCTACACGATGACGGATGCGGACGGCGATCCGTCTTCGGCTCAGCTCACGATCACAATCAACAACGATGACGATCAACCGGTTCTCGCCGCGAAAACGGACAGCGTCGACGAAACAGATCGGCATAATAACGGAACGGAAAGCACGTCGGGAAGCCTCTTTGCCAATTTTTATAATGACGGCGCAGGTCCTTTTGAAGGAATCAGCGGGTCTTTTTCCTATTCAGGATCTTACGCAGGCATCAGCCTGGCTTCCAAAGGGGACGCTGTCATCGTCACCTATAACAGCACGACACAGACCTATACAGGTACAGCTACAGGTACAGCCTCCAGCCGGCCGGTTTTCACGCTTCTTATCGAAACGGACGGCGACTATACCTTTACTCTCCTCGACCAGCTCGACCACGGAAACCCGAACGATCCGGACGACGACATCGTCCTGAGTTTCGGAACAAAAGTGACGGATGCGGATGGCGATTCCGATACGAGCACGCTCAAAATCACCGTCAACGACGATGGCGTCACGGCGAATGACGACGTTAACGCCTATAACGTCAACCTCGGCACAACGTCCGGAAACGTGATTACGGGCCTGAACGGCGGACCGGGTGCGGCGGACGATCCCGGCGAGGACGATCCCGTCCTGATCACAAATGTCTCCGGAACAAATGTTCCCGGAACGGGAACGGTGGATATCCACGGAACGTATGGAACACTCACCATTGCGGCCGACGGATCCTATTCCTACACTCTGGATTCGAACTGGCAGGATACGGCGGCGCATGATTTCACCGAGACGCTCGAATTCCCCGTTCTTGTTGAAGGACAACGGATCAGCGGCACACAATTGAACAATCTCGGTATACTTCCGGACGCTCTCGATATCAGTTACGATTCAAAAGCGACCGTGACATTCGTTTCCGAAGCGGCCGGCTACAGCAATACGCTTGGCGTATACACGGTTAACAACGCCGGAGAAATCACGGGCGTTGAATTCGTTCTTGTCGACACAAACGCCGCCGCTACCGGAGGCAGTGTCGTTGTTGACGTTCCAGCCACGACAAACCAGCAAAGCCTCGGCCTCTTCCTGATCGCCGACGGATATGATGTCAACACCGGTTATTCCGGAATCGACCTGACGACGGGAACCCTGTCATTCGTCTATCAGCACGGCACAGCAGCAGAACGGACGGCAACCATCAATGACGACGGCAACGACGTCTCTCTCGTTTACACGGATGCCGTCGGAAACGACACCGTTCTTCAGGGATCCATCTACCACACCACAGAGCGCGGCAGTTCGGCCGATTTAAACAGCGATGATGAAATTCACATCGTTTCCGGGCTGGCCACTGCCGGGGACAGCAGTGTCCTGAGAATCGGTTTTGAGGACAAATACAAGCTCGGCGACGAAGATTATAACGACGTTATTTTCGACCTCTCCCTTCGTCCGGGCTGTCCGATCGATACGTTCGATTATACGCTGACCGATTCTGACGGAGATTCCGACACCGCAACGCTCACTTTTAAATGCGATGGCAACAGTCAGCCGCTTCTGCTTGATCCGGCATTGAAAACGACTGATGAGACGGACCTTTACGATAACGGCACCGAGAGCGAGAGCGGGACGCTATATGCCTCCCTTGGCAACGACGGTCCGGGCACGTTCGAGGGGATAAACAATTCCTTCCAGTATTCGGGATCTTACGCAGGCCCCGTCCTGTTCTCCAAAGGCGAAACCGTCACGGTGACATATGACAGCAATACCGGCACCTAT
>JANQFU010000101.1 GCA_028277665.1 Alphaproteobacteria bacterium
ACTCCTTGTGAATCAAATACATCTCATTGAATCACAAAGAAATCAGTCTGTGAATCCGGAAAATTAGCTCGTTAGACGAATTTGAGGACACTCCCTAAAGGAACTGTCCAAAAAAAATCTAAGGATCGGCAAAATTTGCCCTTATCTTTAGGAGAACAAAATGGTAACATTTGTCCATGATCGGGGATCAATTCACATTTCACGAGGATTTTAGCGGCGCAGGAATGGCCCGTATCGGATTAGGCCAAGGCTGGCTCTGTCTGCGGGCTTGCGATATAGACGCCAAAAAATGCCGCGCGTACCGGGAGAATTTCGGAAATAGCCATTTGCATGAGGGCGACATAGCCGATGTTAAGGTCGCCAGCGCGCCGCCAGCGCAACTGGCCTGGGCGAGCTTTCCTTGTCAGGACACGTCATTGGCGGGTGGATATTCCGGCCTTGCCGGGCAGCGCAGCGGCGCGTTCTGGGCGTGGTGGCGCATTGTCGAAGGCATGAAGGTTGCTGGGAAACCTTATGACATTGTGTGCATCGAGAATGTGCGCGGGCTTTTGACCTCTAATGGCGGAACGGACTTCGCCGCCATTTGTGAAGCTTTGACAAAAGAAGGATATATCTTCGGCGCTGCGGTCATTAACGCCTCGCTGTTTTTGCCCCAGAGCCGGGAAAGACTATTTATTGTCGGCATTCGCGGCGATAAGGAATTGGTTAAAGGCATTGCTTCTGACAAACCCGCGCCTTTGTGGCATCCGCAATCTATGCAAACGGCCTATGAGCATCTTGGCGAGAAAGCCAGGGAACATTGGTTTTGGCTGAATCCGGGCTTACCCTATGTGCAAAAGCCGAAACTGGAGGAAATCATTTCCGATGATCCGAAGGGTGTCGCTTGGCACACACAGCAGGAAACAAAGCGTTTGATTTCCATGATGTCGCCGGAAAATCTGCGTAAACTGAAAGAGCAAAAGGACAAGGGCGAACGGGTGATCGGCATGCTTTACAAGCGGACGCGCGAAGGCCAGCAAAGGGCGGAAGCGCGCTTTGATGGAATTGCCGGATGCCTGAGAACCGCTACAGGCGGCAGCAGCCGTCAGACGGTCATGATCGTTCATGGAAAATCCGTGCGCTCCCGTTTGCTTGCGCCGCGCGAGGCGGCTCGCCTTATGGGGCTGCCGGACAGCTATAAACTGCCGGAAAAGTACAATGACGCCTATCATCTCTGCGGGGATGGGGTGGCCGTGCCGGTGGTGCGTTTCCTTGCGGAAACTGTTTTCGAGCCCATTCTGGGCAAGAGCGCCGATGATATTTCCGCGGGCAAAATGGTCGCCGCGGAATAATTGTTCTAGACCAAAGCGTTCTCAGCTTTTAAGCTTAAAAACATGTCGTCGAAAAGCAAAGCGCCAGCCAGTTCGATTAATACCGTATCGCCTCCGTTTGAAACAAAGGCGCTGCGCAAAGGCTTGCGCGACTTTCTCAACCAGCCGGAGAATAATCCTGCCGCGCCGAAGGTTAAACGGCTTGGCGGATACAAGTATGGCGTTTACGCTTTTTATGATTACGATGATGAGCCGATTTATGTCGGTCAGACCCGCGAACAGCTTTCCAGCCGCATTGGCAGGCATCTGACCAACCAGCGCACCGACGCCGTGGCCATGAACGTGCTTGACCCTTACGAGGTTTATGCAATCGCCGTATGGCCGGTTCCTGAATTGCAGGGCCGAAAAACAACAGACCCGGAAGTCAGGGCCTATATGGATGATCTTGAAGCGGCCGTCTTTCACAAGCTTTTGAAGGAATCGAAATTCAACGCCGTGCTGAATGAGAAGGTGCCGACCTCGGGCCGCAAGATTAAAATGCCGAAATGCACAAAAGGCGTCATTGTCAGCGATAAGGTGAAAGAGCTTCGGGGCCACCCGGATATTCGCCTTGCGCGCCGCGCGGTGACGATTTCCAGACTGGCGCAGGTTATCAGCGAGCGCGAAGTGCAGCCGGGCCTGCGCCGGACGTTGCTTATTCAGGCGGAAAGATTGCGCTGGCTTGCCGAACAAAGATACAAGCCGTTTGAAACGGAAGCGAAAAAGGATGACAAAAAAACTGGCAGGGAAGAGTAGGCTAGTGTCCAGTCACACTTAAAATGTCGTTCATAATTTGCTAGAATCATGCATAGTCCTAACGAACAGGGAGGGAATGGGGTTATGGCGAGGTATCGTG